>JAGQSI010000385.1 GCA_020439605.1 Acidimicrobiales bacterium
GATTGGCTGGCACAAGTATTTCAAGTCGCTGTGGTTGCATATGCCGCCGAAGAGAATGAACCGCTGGTGGACGCGATCGGAAAAATGCAGGAAGACGGTGCGCCAAAGCGGCTTGCTGAGGTACTGACGACAATATTCCAGACCACCGATGTGATTGAAGAAGACGGCACCCATACTGAGGGTGACACGCCTAGACTCAGACAAAGTCTTCAGGCCTCTCTGCAGCGAAAAGATGTTGTCGATACGCTAGCCGCGTTGGCTACCGAAACGCTTACCGCATCCTTCGATGCGACATGGAACGATTGGCTCTTGGCGGTTCACGTCCATACCCTTGGTGCGGCGGTCCTGGAAGCAATTCAGCAGACCTGCCCGCAAGTGAGCACGGAAGACTTGGTTGTCGATGCCGATCCTGGGCCTCTGGAAGACGGTTCGCTGCGCGGCGAGACCGAGTTGTGGATATCAGAGGCGAATCCGGGTGGAAATGGACAGATCGATCAAGTTGTCGACGCGATTGCTACTGATGGGGCACTCTTCTTCCGTCGAATTGAAACGGCCCTTGGTCAATCCGAATTCGAGATCGTTGACGCTCAATTGCGAACGTTTGTGCGGTCGATTGGATCACTCGATCGGGATGTCGAGTTGGTTTCAATAACGCAATCTATTCGGCAAGCCGACTCATCAAGGCAAGCGAAGGAAGGTCTCGAGCGCCTCCGTCGCCAGCTAGTGCAACGAAACCAGGTCGTCTTTCATGGATTCTTGGTAGCGCTCAGTAGTCGTATGCTTCGGCCAAACACTCCTGAGGACTTGGACGCCCTAATGGTCAGTCTCTTGGAGAAATGGGAGGGGCTTGAGCTTCGTCTTGGAGTAGAGGTAGATGCACGTGTCGTATGTGCACTGTTTAGCCGTCACGAGCAACTTGATGAAGTTTTTCTCACGGCAGGGTTCGAATTGCCTGAAGGTGATCGAAAGACATGGCGATTCAATGTGCTTCATGGCCTCGTGTGGGCACGTGGGCATGCATTGCGTCACCACGCGCTACCCCTGCCGCTTAGGTATCAAAGCACCCCGGCTGTGACCGAGCGGCTTTTGCTGCAAGGATGGCTGTCACCACCCGAGATGCCAATCTCTGCAGAAAGCTCTGATTGGCTTGAGCAGTTGCATGATCGCTTGGTGCGAATGGGGCGCGCGTCGGTCCATGTTCCTGACAACTCCAAGCTTTCAAACGTGATGGGGCCTCTCGTGACGAAGCCGGTGCAGTTGGAATACATGAATGTCTATCCGAAGCTCGGGTCGGTCAACAGGGTTGGAGGGGGTGTTAGCCTTCAAGTAGAGCTTGAGGCAACGGTATGACCCTCACGCGGAAGATCTTTAAGAACTCCACAGCGCTGCAAGGCGCCGTGCAAGAGGTGTTGTGTTTCGCATTTGCTCAGGAGCTACTTCAGGCAAGCGAAAAACTGTTCCTCGTCGCGCCTTGGATCAGCAACATCGTTGTGTTTGACAACCGGATGGGTCAGTTCTCGGCTCTCAATCCAGAGTGGGGGAAGCGAGAAGTCCGGCTAGTTGAAGTGCTGGTCGCAGCTGCCGCGAACGGGAGCAGTATTCACGTTCTGACCCGTCCAGACCGGCACAATCTCCATGTTGAGCGTCGGTTGAAGGAGTCTATGAGTGACGCCGGCCTCGCCGAGAAGCTAGTCTGGAAGGTAAAACCCTCGTTACATAGCAAGGGACTGTTGACTGACAGCTTCTACCTTGATGGTTCAATGAATCTCACAGAGAGCGGGGTTCGTCTCAATGACGAGACCATTGCGCTTTCCTACGAGCGAGGAGACATCGCGTCAGCTCGGGTCCACTTCGAGGGCTACCTGTGAGTGAGGTTCTCGATTCCGAGAAGTGCCGAAGGGCCATTGAATTCCAAAAGGC
>JAGQSI010000386.1 GCA_020439605.1 Acidimicrobiales bacterium
GGCGCTCGCACCGTCGAAAAGATGATCAGGGCCAGTGAGTATGCGTTTAAGCACGAGTTGCCCATCTTTTGGCTCGTGGATTCTGCTGGCGCTCGCATCACGGACCAGGTGGAGCTGTTCCCCGGACGTCGTGGAGCAGGACGAATCTTCTACAACCAGGTGAAGCTCTCTGGGAGAGTGCCCCAGATCTGTTGTCTGTTCGGACCTTCGGCGGCAGGCGGGGCATATATTCCCAGCTTCTGCGACATTGTCATCATGGTCGAGGGCAATGCCTCCATGTATCTGGGCTCGCCTCGTATGGCTGAGATGGTGATCGGTGAGCGCACCACGTTGGAGGAGATGGGTGGAGCGCGAATGCACACCACGATCTCGGGCTGTGGAGACAACCTCGCAATCGATGACGAGGATGCGATCGATCAGGCAAAGGCGTGGTTCACGTATTTCCCGGACCGGTGGCGAGAAGAACCGCCTACCTATGTCGCTTCGCCGCCGCTGGTAGCTCTTGACGCCAATTCCATTCCGAGCGATGACAAGGCGGCTTATGACATCCATTCGGTTATCGATGGGTTGGTAGATGCCGAGAGCTTCTTTGAGATCAAACCGCTCTTCGCCCCCGAAATGGTGTGCGGTATAGGGCTGGTGGATGGCAAACCTGTTGGCTTTGTGGCCAACAACCCAATGATCAAGGGGGGAGTGCTGTTCACAGACACCGCGGACAAGGCCGCTCGTTTCGTCTGGTGCTGCGACGCGTTCAATATTCCACTTGTGTTTCTCGCTGACGTGCCCGGCTTCATGATCGGCACACAGGTGGAGCGAGAGGGAATCATCCGCCACGGAGCGAAGATGGTCACGGCCATCTCCGAAGCAACGGTACCCAAGCTCTGTGTCGTGTTACGCAAGGCCTATGGCGCCGGTCTCTACGCCATGGCGGGTCCGGCGTTCGAGCCGGAGGCCACCATCGCACTGCCCACAGCCAAGATTGCGGTCATGGGGCCCGAAGCTGCGGTCAACGCCGTCTATGCCAACAAGATCGCCGCCATCGAAGATGAGGACGAGGCGCAACGCTTCGTTGATGAACAACGCCGACTCTACGAAGAGGATGTGGACATCTTGCGGCTGGCATCGGAGATGGTGGTAGATGCGGTGATAGAGCCAGAAACGTTGAGGCGAGAGATCATTGTCCGACTCGAAAGAGCTCGTGGCAAGGACCGCCATTTCTCAGATCGCCGTCACGGCGTTCCACCGGTGTAGGCAATGACAGTCCATCCAAGTGTCGAGCCGGATGTAGTAATCAGGGATGTAGGTCCGAGAGATGGCCTACAGCCGGAGGCTCCTGTAGCGCCAGACCTACGGGCGCGTTTGATCAATTCTCTGATCGACGCGGGAGTCCGCCGTATCGAGATCGCGGCCTTTGTCTCACCCAAGGCCGTTCCCGCAATGGCGGGTGCAGATGAGGTGTTTGGCCTCATCGAGGCGGCACCGGGGCTCATCCGAACTGCACTGGTGCCCAACCTGAAGGGCGCTCAAATGGCGCTAGGTGCTGGTGCTGAAGAGCTGACGGTCACCATCTCGGCTTCTGAGGCCTACAACCAGCGCAACGTGAAGATGTCCACCGCTCAATCCGCTGAAGTGATTGCGCAGATAGTTGCTGCAGCCCGGCAGCGAGATGATGGACCCGAGGTGGCTGTAGATGCCGTTATTTCCTGTGCCTTTGGGTCCCCCTATGAAGGCGACATCGCTCCAGGGGAAGTTGTAGAGCTTGCTCACAAGCTCCTCACGTCGGGCGTAAAGACGATTACCTACGCAGATACAACCGGCATGGCCACACCAAGACGGGTGAAAGATCTGCTTACCTCCAGCGAAGATGGTGCAGATGAACTTGGCGCTTCCAACGTGGGCATGCATTTTCATGACACCCG
>JAGQSI010000387.1 GCA_020439605.1 Acidimicrobiales bacterium
ATGACCCTCAGGTTGCGGTGCACGCCGTTCGGAACCTTGCACGGATCGCGTTCGGCACGGCGTCGGTGAAGTGGAGTCAGCTCGGCTTCGGTCGTACATCGTCCACCTCAGTGGACCAGGACACTCCTCGCAACCTCTTCGGTTTCAAGGACGGCACCGCCAACATCAAGGCGGAGGAGAGCGAAGAACTCGACAAGCACGTCTGGGTGCAGCCGGGAGACGACACGAAGGCACAGTGGCTCAACGGCGGCTCGTATCTGGTGGCGCGCCGAATCAACATGCACATAGAGACCTGGGACCGTGAATCACTGCGGGGCCAAGAGACCATCATCGGGCGTGACAAGGGTGCTGGCGCTCCGTTGTCCGGTGGCGACGAGTTCGCCGAGCCTGACTTCGAGATCAAAGGAGATGATGGGACCCCCAAGGTGGACCCGCTCTCACATGTAGCGATGGCCCACCCGGTGAATAACGACGGAGTGAGGATTCTCCGCCGTGGCTACAACTTCACCGATGGATCAGACGGCCTGGGGCGTCTTGATGCCGGCTTGTTCTTCATTGCCTACATGCGAGATCCCGCCAAGCAATACATCCCGATGCAAACAGCGTTGGCCAGAGATGATCTTCTCAGCGAATACCTCAAGCACACCGGCTCGGCACTATTTGCCGTGCCGCCCGGGGTGAAACGCCCGGGCGGGTATGTGGGAGAGAGCTTGTTCGGTTCCTAGATGGAACGATCCTCGCCTTCCCAGTAGGGATCGCGCAACTTGCGTTTGATGAGCTTTCCGTTGGCCTCACGAGGGAGAGCTTCTGCGAAATCGATGGTGCGGGGGAGCTTGAACTTGCCCATCCGTGTGCCGGCCCAAGCAATGATCTCTGCTGCGAGCTCATCTGATGGTTCGAACCCGTCGTGAAGTTCGATAACCGCCTTGATCTCCTCTCCCCAGTCCGCATTTGGGATTCCGAACACCGCCACGTCCGCAACCGCAGGATGGTTGATCAACTCGCCCTCGATCTCGGCGGGATAGATGTTTGCACCGCCCGAGATGATCATGTCGGCCTTGCGGTCCCGAAGGAACAAGAAGCCTTCCTCGTCCATTTCACCGAGGTCTCCCACGGTAAAGAAGTTCTCGATGCGATTGGCCTTGGTCTTGTCCGTGTCGCCCTTGTACTCGAAGTCCACCATGAGTTGCATGTAGACGGTGCCGATCTGCCCGGGCGGAAGTTGGTTGGCCTGATCGTCATAGATCCGAACCTCGCTGCCGGGCCAAGCAACTCCAACCGAGCCCGGACGTTCGAGCCACTGGCTTGCGGTGATGACAGTGCCGCCGCCTTCAGTGGCTGCGTAGTACTCCTGGATGGTGTCTCCCCACCAGTCGATCATCTTGCGCTTGATCTCGTGTGGGCAAGGCGCAGCTCCGTGGACCATGTTGCGAAGGGACGAGACGTCGTAGCTGTCGCGAACGTCTTCGGGCAGGTCCAGCAGCCGTACGAACTGAGTGGGCACCATGTGGCTGTATGTGACCTTGTAGCGCTGAATCAGACGCAGGGTCTCCTCGGGAGTCCACTTGTCCATGAGCACAACCGTGTGGCCAATGTGAAGGGCGTTGCCGGTCCACATCAACACCGCGGTGTGATAGAGCGGTGAGACCGTGAGATGGACGTGGTCATCGTGGGCGGTGATACCGAACAGGTTGGGCAGGTAGGCGAGAAGCTCACCCATATCGCTCGGGTCAATCTCGAACAAGCCACGCTTGACACCCTTAGGCCTGCCGGTGGTACCAGAGGTGTAGTGCATGGCGGCGCCGGTGGTGCGGCGATCTGGCTCAGTGTCGGGTTGAGTATCGGTTAGTTCGCTGTAAGGACGGAACCCTTCGATCGTCCCGACGCAGAAAGCCTTCTCCAGATCGAAGCCGGCTT
>JAGQSI010000388.1 GCA_020439605.1 Acidimicrobiales bacterium
GGCCTGATCAAGAATCTGGGACTGTTCCTGCACGTGTATGGCGTGGCTGCCAGTAGCAGGGCTACCTGAACCAGTACGAGAGACCTGGCGGTAGTTGATGCCCTCTGGTACGAGAGGCCACAGACGTTCCGCAACGAACGCACGTGGACCCATGTTGTCGGGCTCTTCTTGCAACCAAACAACCTCAGTGACGTTCGGGTATGACGCCAACAACTCACGTGTCTGTTCATACGGGAACGGATAGAGCTGCTCGATGCGAACAACCGCTGCCTTGTGTCCACGCTCATCACGACGAGCCATTGCGTCGTAGGCAACCTTGCCCGAGCAGAACACCAGGCGCTGAACCTCGGAACGCTCCAAGCCGGCACCGACAGCGGGATCATCGATCAGTTCCAGGAATGAACCGGTCTCAAGATCAGCGACAGAAGAACGGGAAGTCTTTGCCCGCAGAAGTGACTTGGGAGTCATCACGACCAATGGCTTGCGCACGTCACGCACAACCTGCCGACGCAACAAATGGAAATACTGCGCCGCAGTCGTAGCGTTGACCACCTGAATGTTGTCATCCGCACACAGGGTCAAGAACCGCTCAATGCGACCCGACGAATGCTCGGGACCCTGGCCTTCGAGACCATGTGGCAACAACAACACCAGTCCAGATGTCTGACCCCACTTGTCCTCGGCCGCAACCAGATATTGATCAATGACGATCATTGCCCCGTTCACGAAGTCACCGAACTGTGCTTCCCAAACCACCAGGGCATCCTTGGCCACTACCGAATAGCCGTACTCAAAGCCCATCGCCGCATACTCGGAGAGCAATGAGTCATAGATCCAGAACTTGCCCTGGTCCGCATCAAGATTGGCGAGCGGCGCGAACTCCGCACCCGTCGAATAGTCAGACAACACCGAATGACGCTGCGAGAACGTCCCTCTACGAGAGTCCTGGCCAGCAAAGCGAATGTCCTTGCCCTGGACCAGCAATGTCCCCATGGCCAACGCCTCAGCAGTTGACCAGTCGATCTCTCCACCCTCATAGAGCGCAGAACGAGCACCAAACTGCTTAGCAAGCTTGGGATGCATTTCGAACCCGTCAGGAACCGTCGACAGGCCGGCGAAAATGCGATCCAAAGTGCCCCTCTCAACACCGGTCACCACATGAGGCAAGACGCCAACCGCCGGCGGCACAGGCAGCGCAATCACTTCATCTTCAGGCTTGGCATCGCGGGTTTCGGTCAACGCCTCTTGAAGCCGACCACTGAAATCGTCAAGCGCCTTTTCGGCATCGTCGATCGAGATATCACCACGCTTGACGAGCGCCTCGGTGTAGATCTTGCGAACCGAGCGTCGAGCATCGATCCGCTTGTACATGAGCGGTTGCGTGTAGCTCGGATCGTCGCCCTCATTGTGACCATGGCGGCGATAACACACCATGTCCACCACAACGTCCTTGTGGAACTCCTGGCGGAACGCATAGGCAAGTCGAGCCACTCGAACACACGCCTCTGGATCATCACCGTTGACATGGAAGATGGGCGCTTCGATCATCTTGGCCACGTCGGTGCAGTACTCCGAAGACCGAGCTGACTCGGGTGAAGTGGTGAAGCCGAGCTGGTTGTTGATGATCACATGGATCGTTCCGCCCACGCGATAACCCTTGATGGTGGAGGTGTTGAGAGTCTCAGCCACAACGCCCTGCCCTGCGAAAGCAGCATCGCCGTGCAGTAGCACCGGCAGAACCGAGAAAGCGGTGGGGTCGTTGATCGCATCCTGCTTGGCGCGAGCCATACCAACCACAACTGGATCGACAGTCTCAAGATGGCTGGGGTTGGCAGCTAGCTCAACATCGATGGTGTGGCCGTGTCGCCCTGTGAAAGTGCCGGTCTGGCCAAGGTGGTACTTGACGT
>JAGQSI010000038.1 GCA_020439605.1 Acidimicrobiales bacterium
CGGAATGTTGGGTGTCCCATAGCGATACTCGCCTGGAGGTCTCGGAGATGATCACCTCGCCAGAGCCATCCACTGAATCTGCCCCGACTGTTGAGGTCTCGGTCCCGAGGGGAGCAAACACTGCCACGCAACCCGCAAGAATCAGCCACAGCGAACCGGCTAGGGCTAGGCGGGTAACGCTGCGTTGGGTCATGGCACTAGCCCACCACAGACATGGCGAGACCGTCGAGTATGTCCGATTCGCTGCACACGATCTCTTCGATTCCAAAGCGGCGCATGATTGCCACCAGGGCGCAACATCCACCCACGATCACGTCTGCTCGGGCTTCTTCAAGGCCGGGGTTATGGATCCGGTCCGCACGCGACTCGGTGACGAGAGTACGAAACACGTCCTCTGCGGCGGCTTTGGTGAGGCGGAACCCGTGAATCTGGTCTCGGTCATATGAGGCCAAACCAATCTCGACTGCAGCAACGGTGCTAACCGTGCCTGCAAGGCCCACCACAGTGTTGGCTTCTCCGATCTGAGGTATGGCGAGTTCCACGTCATCTAGCCACGCGTCGGTGAATGTGATTGCTGCAGCCAGGTCTTCTGGTTCGGGCGGATCGGCTTGGGACAAGAAACGTTCTGTAAGCCGAACGCAGCCCACATCTATCGAGATGTGGGCCTCGATACGACCAACCTCTCCCACAGTGCCAAACACGAACTCCGTGGATCCTCCGCCAAGGTCGAACACCAGGAACGGTTGGTCGGCCACACTCAGCCCTGCGGTGGCACCTCGAAACGAAAGCTCTGCCTCCGCCTCACCGGACAACAGTTCTGGACGCACTCCAACAGCTTGTTGGGCTGCGTCGAAAAACACCTCCCGATTGCTGGCGTCTCTACAAGCGGAGGTTGCAGCCATGCGAACCCTGCCCTCACCAACTCCGAGCGAATCCATGACCGTGCGGTATTCCTTGAGCACGTTGACGGTTCTTTCCATTGCGTCTGCATCGAGCGAGCCCGTCTTATCAACGCCTTGGCCAAGGCGGGTAATGCGCATCAGCCGCTCACGAGACCTAAGGGGTTGGCCAGCTTCTAACTCGGCCACCAACAAGCGGGTGCTATTGGTTCCTATGTCTATTGATGCAACTAGCTCAGCCATCGGACCAGTCTTCCTTCTGGCCTTCACCTGCAGCGAGACGCTCAGCAACCCAGCGCCCAACTGGGTCATCTCCGCCTGCGAGATACCAGGCGTAGTGGGCATGGAGACACTTGATCCCTTTGCGGGTACCACCCACCCCGCCAGAAGGCCTTGGGCCGTTGTGGGTTTGGTCGATCAGAGCATCACGTTCTGACTCATAGAGACGGTGGGCCTTGGCGATGTTTTCCATCCCGACCTCATCTTCCACCCGATGGACCCCGCCTCGGCTTTCGATACGGCTCACCAAGGTGCGCTCGGGCTCGCCAACCAGCCAGTAGGTGGTGGGCATTGGGCGGCCATTGTCCATGAGCGGCTCGTTGCGCAGAACCACCGGGGACCGGTCTTCAACATGGCGAACCACCACGCGAAAGGCGCTCGATGGCCGACGCCCAAGCAGTTCCTCAACCGCCACGAGGTCTTCAGCCGAGGGCTCATCATCGACGACCACAGTTGAGGGTACGGCACTGCTCACGTGCCAATCCTACAGGTGACACCAAATCCGCATTCCTGTACCATTGCGCTCAGACAACTATTGCTTGGGGAACGTGATGGAGAAGTGGAAAGTAGCCGTCGTTACCACCGCTTTGGCGCTCTTTGCGGCTCTGGTAATGCCAGCGACACCAGCGGGTGCAGCGCTCAACGTGAGTGTTTCTGGGAACACCGTGACCATAAACAGAAGCCTCAAGTACCGAACAAGCCACCAGGGCTCCGCATATATCCACCAAGGACGACGAACAACGGCTCATAGCCTTTCTCACCGACTCAAACAGCTACTACAACCGCGACAAAGCCCCACTAGCCTGGGTTAGGCCAACGGTCTCGTCGCTTCTGGACTCCTTGAGCAGGGCGACAGCTCTTCCCATTGCCGACTTGCAGTGGTACAAATAGCGAACAGATCAAGCCGGAGTGAGGGACCATGGCCAGATACTCAGCACGCAAGAAAATCATTGGTGTCGCTGGCACCATTTTGTTGATCCCGGTAGCAGCCCCTAGCCCGCCCGCAGGTGCTGCGCTAACCCTGACCGTGACCAGTCTCTTCAGCTCTGTGACGGTGAATGCCGTGGGTGAGGGCACGATCCACTTCGCCTGCGAATCAGGCAAGTTCACAGCAAATGACATTCAGGCCACGCCCACTGTCAACTGCAGCACCGTCACGGCCGTCAAGGTTGTCGGCGATTCAGCTGCACAAAACGTGTATGGCCCCAACCTCGATATTGCTGCGTTCACTTCGCACCCATACCTAGATGCGCAAACGGGGGCCGGAAACGATTCCATCGTCGGCACCAAACAGCCAGACAAGATCGACGCCGGAGCAGATATGGACTCGGTCTATCTCCACCTTCCGACAGCAGACACGTCCGTGAACCTGGGATCGGGCACAGACACGCTGAATCTAAGCACAGACATCGCCACAAAGGTGAAGGCTGTTTCTGGCAGCACCAACCTCGCAGTAACCGCTACAACTGTGAGCGGTACAGCAAACCACATGATCGCAGGCACCGAATATCTGCAAATCCAGGGAAGTAAATTCAATGACGAGGTTGATCTCTCGACAATTGTCAACCCGACGTCCATCACTTCTTTGATCGTCTACGGAGGCGACGGAAACGACCGCCTTACCTGTGCTGCAGTTCCGTGCAACATGGACGGCGGAAACGGCAGTAACGAACTGATCTCTCATTCAGGCTCCGTGAGAGCTTGGTCCCTCAGCGAAACGGACTAAATTACGGGCCATCCATCTGGCAGCGGGTGGATATATGACGCCTCAAGCCCACACTCAGGTGGCCGGACATACACCGGAATAACGTCGAGTTACTACTCAGCTGTCTATTCAACTGCTGCAGATACCGTCGGACGAATTCGCCCGGCTGGAGCCGGCAAGGTGAAGAGGACACTCAGCCTGGCCAGAAATGGCGAACAGCTACTACCGGACGACTTTGCGACAATTGGAATGTACTTCAGCTATGTGGGCCAGGTAACCCACCGCAACATTGGAGATGTCGTAGCAGTTACGACAAATGTTCATTTCGGCGGACAATTAGCCGACACCGACATCCTTGACATCACCGTACCTACTGGCACCTGGACTGAATCCGGCAACCTCGACAACTTGACGATCGACCCATCAGACCCAAGCCTGGGGTTTGTCACCGCTTACAACCTTTCGGACTATACGGTCCATGGACCGTGGACCAACAAGAACCAAGGATTTGCACATCGAGTCCACCGCGACCTCATGTTCGAGTTAGCGAAGTACTCATGGCGTGACGAGACCCGAGACCACCTCGAAGAAGGCCACCTGACCCGCTCTGGCGTCGTCAACTCCTTGATGAACACCGACGAGTACCGAGGCCTCGACGTGGACCGAGTGTTTGTGAACTACCTACGCCGCCCAACCGATTCCGGGGGACGCAACTACTGGATCGGAGCCTTACGAGACGGCCGAGCACTGTGGCGATTCAGGGCGCAGCTCTTTGGCAGCAACGAATACTTCAACAAGGCCGGGGGCACCAACGCCAACTACATCGAGATGGCCTATCGAGACGTAATGGGCCGCAAGCCAGACCCATCTGGCAAGGCCTACTGGGTTGCCAAACTCGACGGCGGCTTCGACCGCGGCTCAGCAGCACTGCAGTTCATCAACTCACCCGAGGCCCGACGCTTCTTGGTGAACGATCAGTTCCTACGGTTCCTCAACCGCAAGGCCACCACCGCAGAACAAAACACCTGGTCTCCACAAATCTCAACCAACGACGGCGAACAACGACTGATCGCCTACCTCGCAGCATCTAACAGCTACTTCAACATGGATTAGTAGCTCTTGGGCAGCCCCAAGACGTTGGTGGCAACGAAGGCCTGCACCATTTCCTGGCTTACCGGTGCCAGCCTCATCAGTCTCGCCTCTCGCCAATACCGCTCCAGGTGGTATTCGCTGGCGTAACCCATCCCGCCCAAGGTCTGCATCGCCTGATCTGCCGCCTTGAAACCAGCTTCAGCGGCAAGAAACTTTGCCGTATTTGCCTGTTCGCCGCATGGCATTGCGCGGTCATAGCGCCAAGCTGCCTCTCGAATGGCCAAAGCTACAGCGTTGAGTTCCATATGGCACCTCGCCAAAGGAAAGGCAATCGCCTGGTTCTGACCGATGGGCCTGTCAAAGACCACTCGTTCATTGGCGTAGGACACAGCCTTGGCCAAAGCGGCACGCCCAGTGCCCAGGGCTTCTGCCGCGATCAGGATCCGCTCCGCGTTCAGGCCTGCGAGCAAATAGCGGAATCCATTGCCCTGCCCGCCCACTCGATCATCCACGTCCACTCGTAGATCGTCGTAGACAACTTCACAGCTGACAACCGCGTTGCGACCTGCTTTGGGAATCGGGGTGATTGTTACCTCGGGTCTTGGAGCAGAGTCCTCTTGAAGGTCCGCGAGCAAGAGGGTCATCCCATCGGTTGGCTTGGCGCAGTCCTCACGAGGTGATGTGCGCACCAACACCAATGCCTTTTGGCAATACGGAGCTTTGGTGGTCCACACCTTTCGACCACGCACCAAGTAGTGCGATTCGTCGGCTGAAAGAACGGCTCTAGTAGTGATCCGCGATGTGTCCGAACCGGCATCTGGCTCCGTGACGCTAAAGCAGACGTGAAGATCCCCTGCGGCAACCGCCGGCAGCACCCGAGCCTTCAGATCCTCCGAGCCGTACTTGATAACCGGCCCCATACCGAAGATTGACAGGTGAATCGCCGAGGCGCCGTTCATTGCTGCACCGCTTGCAGCTACCTCCTCCACCACGATCGACGCTTCAGCTATTCCTCGACCACCGCCACCAAATTCTTCAGGTATGGCGATGCCGATCCAACCACCTTCTGCCATGGCGCGGTAGTAATCCCACGGAAACTCGTGCGCATCGTCGCATCGACGCCAGTAGTCGTCGTCAAAATCGGAGCAAACCCGCCTTACCCCTTCGCGAATAGCCTCATGATCTGGGTTTACGGCAAAGTCCATTTTGGATACACGCCCTGCTAGCTAGCTCCAAAGACTCTTTCTACTCCGGTAAATGGCCAGCCTTGGGGAAGCCCGATCGGGTCCACTGGTGCGGGGAGGATGTTGTAGGCCTCCTCGCCCGGACGAACCATTCCGAGATCTTCCTTGGCGCGGCGCTCTAGCTCAGCGTCTGTTTTGAGCAGCTCCTGCTCACGCTTCACCTTCGCAAGTTCGGCCTTGAGCGCATCTCGTTCGGCGATTGCCTCAGAGCGGTCCTCGCGCTGGCGAAGCCAATCCTGGGTAGGCATGATCGCAACAAGCACCACCGCAACGAGAAGCAAGGTCAATGCAGCAGCAATCCAGGCTCGCTTGCGCCCGCCGGACGCACCCGAGTCCTGCTCCACCACCGATCGACCGTTGGGCATCGTTATCGCCTGACTCCGAAAGCGTCCGAACCCAAGAACGCTGCGGCGTGACCGAGCTGTTCTTCGATGCGTAGCAACTGGTTGTACTTGGCAACACGATCTGATCTGGCCGGGGCGCCGGTCTTGATCTGACCGCAGTTGGTGGCCACAGCTAGGTCTGCGATGGTGGCGTCTTCGGTCTCACCCGAGCGATGGGACATGACCGCTGTGTAACCGTTTCGGGTGGCAAGCGCCACGGCCTCGGATGTCTCGGTGAGAGAACCAATCTGGTTGACCTTCACCAGAATCGAGTTGGCGACGCCGGCGTCTATCCCACGACCGAGGCGAGAGGAGTTGGTGACAAACAGATCATCGCCCACCAGTTGCACAGTGGAGCCGATCTTTTGTGTGAGAACAGACCAGCCATCCCAGTCCTCTTCGTCCATCCCGTCCTCGATGGACACGATCGGATATCGGGCGCACAGATCTGCCCAATAGTCAGCCATTTCGGCTGAGCTCAAGGTACGACCTTCGCCTTCGAGCACATATGCGCCGTCCTTGAACACCTCAGAGGTTGCAGGATCAAGTGCGATGGCGATGTCTTCGCCTGGAGCAAAGCCGGCCTTTTCGATGGCTTCGATCAACAACTTGAGCGGGGCCTCGTTGTTCTCAAGGTCTGGAGCGAACCCGCCCTCGTCTCCTACAGCCGTGGAAAGACCCTTGTCGTGGAGGACCTTCTTCAGAACGTGGTAGGTCTCGGTGCCCCAGCGCAAAGCCTCGGAGAAGCTCGCTGCGCCAACCGGCATGATCATGAACTCCTGAAAGTCCACGTTGTTGTCCGCGTGTGCGCCACCGTTGAGAACGTTCATCATCGGCACGGGCAACACATGGGCGTTGGTCCCGCCGATATGGCGATATAGCGGAACGTCCAGCTCGATGGCGGCGGCTTTGGCGATAGCGAGCGATGCACCGAGGATGGCGTTGGCGCCGAGGCGGGACTTGTTGTCTGTACCGTCGAGGTCCAACATCGCCTGGTCGCACTCGCGCTGATCCAAAGCGTCACGGCCTTCGAGCTCATCGTTGATCTCGCTGTTCACATTGGAAACAGCAATCGACACGCCCTTGCCGCCGTAGCGCTCGCCACCATCGCGAAGCTCGGCTGCTTCGAACTGTCCGGTGGAAGCGCCAGAAGGCACCGCAGCGCGCCCCACGGCGCCAGAATCGAGAAGAACCTCAACCTCGACGGTTGGGTTGCCTCGCGAATCGAGGATCTCGCGACCAGTGACCTTTTCGATGATGCTCATGGGACTGCTTGGACTCCTTTGGTGTACAAGAGAAAACTAGTTGGCCGGCTCAGCCGCGGCTTCGATGGCTTTGGCTCTATCTCGAAGAAGGCCCGCAGCGGCACGTAACTCGGACTCCGGGTCCAGATCTCCATCGGCATCTCTTGCCTCTGAGATCATGGCGAGAAGCCGCTCTCCAAACGTGCTCTGCTCGGTGATCTCGGGCATTTCAACGCCGATGGTTGCCGCCTTCTTCAGGACCTTCAAGGCGTACAACAGGGCGGGAAGATCCGCTGGGATGCCCTCGAAGATCGAGCCTCTCCCCTTCTCTGCCTTCTTGATCTGCTCCCAGTTGGCCACCACATCTTCTGAGCCGAGAACCCCAACTTCGCCAAAGACGTGGGGATGGCGATGAACCAACTTGTCGTGCACGCCTCGTGCAACGTCTCCGAGCCCAAACGCTCCGGCTTCGGTGGCGAGAGTGGTGTGGAACACGATCTGAAACAGCAGGTCCCCGAGTTCTTCCTCAAGGTCTGCATAGGCATCCGGATCTACATCTACGCCACCGTCCCCAACCGGCCCCAGAGCCTCCAGAACCTCGTAGGTTTCTTCGAGCAGATGACGCCGAAGCGTGCGGTGAGTCTGTTCCTGGTCCCACGGGCACTCGGATCGGAGCCTGGCCACCAGTTCCACGAAGGCAGCAACCTCGCCGGCCACGGGCTCTGCCATCTGCGGAATGTAGATGGAGGTGAGGTGGTCGGGCTCTATTTCACGGTCCAGATCTGCCCACTCGAGGCTGAAGACCTTCTCGTCCGGCAACCCGAGCCTCTGCAGGACCATGACCGGGGCGCCCGGGGGTTCTTCGACCGCGAGTTTGATGTCCGACAGCACCCGGGTGTTGTGACAGTGCGCAACTAGGAGCGGACCTCGCTCGCCAGCACCCGCGACTGCGAAACGGTGGCCGTCTATCAGGCGAACCCCTTGCTCATATGGGTCTACGCCGAGGCTGACCCAAGCCAGGTCCACAAAGGACATGGCCGCAATGACTTCAAGTTCTATCTGTCCTGACTGTTCGGCTTCATCGAGCAGATCCACCGTTCTTTCGAGAACCCGCGGAGAACCGGGCACCGCGTAGAGAATCTCGCCATGGCGCTCAGCCTCACCAATGAGATCCACAACGATCCCACGGTAAACCTCGTCGAAAGTGTCTGCGCTCTCGTAACGATGATCGAAACTCGATGCACCCTCCACCACAAACGCACTGGGGTGACGGCTCGTACGAAGAAAGCGTGCGGCGGGCTCTACAGATTCGATGGCGCGGCGGGCGCCTTGGGTCAACAGGCTCGGATCGCCCGGGCCAAGGCCGACCACGACGATCCGACCCATCTCAGGTCCCGATGCCAGGTGGCAGAACCGTGGCCGCAGCGACGTTCCAATTGCCGTAGCGAGGATCCACCTCAACCGATTCCACGATCGGCTGGACCACTTCGCCAACCTTGGGGGACTGCAACTCCGGCTTGAGTTGCTCGGCGATGTCGTCGAGCGAGGGAATGTCACGGCTGGTAACCATGGCGATCAACCAGCCGCCCTGGACCTCAGTTGGATCCATAGGCGTGTTGACGTCCACAGTGCCGATTGCGGGACCGAGAGATGCAGCCACATCTGCAACCGCAGCACAACCGGCCTCGCCGCCTTGGGTAGCGGTTACCTCATCGATGCTGACGTCCTTGGCCACATCGCCAAAGGCCTCTCCGGCACCAAGGCGAGCGAAAGCAGCGTTGGCACCTGCTTCGTCGGTGGTCACAATGACGCTCACACAAATCTGGGTGTAGCTATCCACCTGCGCGTCGTACGCGGCCTGAAGGTCTTCTTCAGAGACCTCAATGGATGCCCGCAGCGCTGCTTGAACCGCCGTGAACTCGATCTGTTGGTCCAGCCACGCCTTTGGCACGTCGTCAGAGGTAAGGCCTTGACCCGACAATGTCTGTTCCACGCTCGTCTTGGCCTTCTCACGCATGGCATCGGTGATCTCGCCGCCTTGGCGCTCAACTGCCTCTCGCAGGATCTCGATCTGCACGAGGGTGGTCAGAGCAGAAGAAGCCGCGGAGGTGGGCATGGTGTCCGCTCCCTCTCCAAGGAACGGGCTCAACAAGGACTGGTAGTCATCCTCGCCAAGGCCCTGGGCCTTTGCTCGAACATCGGTGAGTTTCTTGGCGAGTTCCACCTGATCCACAACGGCCTGACGGGAGACACTCCGGTCACCAATTCTCGCCGCTGGACTAGTGGCTAGCGGCCCGGAGGAACACGCTGAAACTCCAGAGGCGATCATCAAAGCCGCTGCGGCAGTGGCGGCGATTCGAGAGAAGCGAAGGCGTTGCACAACTAAAGGATGCTACTCACTGCCGCCTAAAGGGGAATCGGCGCGACTTGCATGGGAGCAAATCGGCTGAGTTAGCGCTAGAACTTGATGTATGTCACGCCCACCAGCAAGGCTCGGCGGTGCAGCCGAAGTACAAGCAAGTGGCATAACCACATCCACCCGTGATCCTCAGGAACTGGGCAAACGCCTCGCGTTGTGGCTTGGCACAGGGGGTGCGAAGCGAACCAACGTGCAGGTAACCAACGTCCTTACCCCCGAGGGCAACGGAATGAGTTCCGAGACAATCCTCTTCGACGCGTCATGGGTTCAAGATGGCGTGGGCAATAGCCGCTCTTGCGTTGCACGCATCGCTCCAGAGATGGAGAACCTGCCCATCTTCGGCCAATACGACCTTGGTCAACAGTTCGACGCCATGACCTTGGTCCGAGATGCCACTTCGGTGCCGATGCCAGAAGCCCTGTGGTACGAACCCGATCCATCGATAGTGGGGTCCGCGTTCTTTGTCATGGAACGCGTGGATGGTGAGATCCCCCGAGATGTGCTGCCCTACACATTTGGCGACAACTGGGTGGACTCTGCATCAACCCAACAGCGTCAACGTCTTCAGCGCTCCGCTATTCGCTCTCTCGCACAGATCCACACCGTCACTTCATCCACCCACGACCTATCGGCTTTTCAATACGACATCTCAGGGGCCACCGCACTGGAGCGCCACATCTCCAAGTGGGAGGCCTACAACGACTGGGTTGCGGGCGAACACCGCTCTGCGTTGTTGGACGATTGTTTTGGCTGGCTGCGAGACAACATTCCGACGCAGACCCTGCCAGACGCTCTTTCGTGGGGAGACTCGCGAATCGGCAACATGATCTTTTCTGACTTCGAAGTTGCGGCAGTGCTCGACTGGGAAATGGTTGGAGTTGCGCCACCCGAAGTTGACCTCGGATGGATGATCTACATGCACCAGTTCTTCCAGGACATCGCAACCGATCTCGGACTCGTCGGCCTACCCGACTTCATGGTTCCCGCCGAGATGATCTCGCTGTATGAGGACTTCTCAGCCACCTCGGTCGAAGACCTTCGCTGGTACCTGGCCTACGCAGCGATGCGCCACGGCGTGATCATGCGGCGAGTTACACAACGAGCCGTGCTGTTTGGCGAGGCCATAGAACCCCCAGACCTCGACGACATGATCATTCACAGAGCAACCCTCGAAGCAATGCTCGATGGCAGCTACTGGGCGACT
>JAGQSI010000389.1 GCA_020439605.1 Acidimicrobiales bacterium
GTACCCCAACGCGCTGCACATGGCCGTCACCCGTCCCCAGACCCAAGATGGCGTCCTGGAAGCGTTCGTGAATGACCTCGCCGCTGCTGTTGAGTACGCCAAGGAGAAGGGCCATGAGCCCGCCGCATCTGGCGCCATCTACGGTGGCGTGGACGGTGGCATGACCGACGAGGCTGACGACTTCATCAAGATGTTCATGGCGCAAATGCTCGACGAGCAACAGGCACTGCCATCGATCGACTGAAGCGCTACGCGCCCATAGCAGCGTTGGCCGGCCCACTCGTGGCGGGCTTCGCATGGGCGCTTAATCGCCAGTGGCTGCCGGGCCTTGACCGGGGCCGAATGGAGCTTCAGGTATTAGATGTTGGAGGACCACTCACCCCGCTAGTTGGGGTGTATTCCCGCTATGGATGGAACCATCCAGGTCCTTGGGGACTATGGATCCTGGCGGTTCCTTATCGGCTGCTCGGGACCGATCATGGTTTGTTGGCAGCAGCGCTGCTGGTCAACCTGGTGTGGTTCGCCATCCTTGCTTGGCTGCTCCTGCGGGCGATGCCGAGGGCCTCGGCGCTGATTTGCCTGGTTGGGATGTGGATAGTCGTCGCCGCCTATGGCCCTGGTGGCCTGAGCGATCCGTGGAACCCTTGGTTGGCGTTGGCGCCATCGATGGTTGGTGCGGTGGCTGCGGCTTCGCTCAGATTCGACCACCGGCTCGCACCCCTAGCGGTAGTGGCTTCAGCAGTTGGCGTGCAGAACCATGCCGGCCACGCGCTCCTGGCGGCCACTGTGGTGATTCTGGTGGCGGTCAGCCTTGTGAGGAAGCCGGCGTCCGCTCGACTCGTGGTGCTCACCGTAGGGGCATTCGTAGTGATGTGGGCACCTCTGGCCATAGATGCCGCCACCAACCCACGTGGCGGAAACGTGGGCGAGATCGTGAGAGATGCACTGGGCAGGTCCGGTACCCATCGTGAGATCGATGGGACGATCACCGCTGGGGTTGGACCTGTTGAAGGCCTAAGGCTCTTTGGACGTGAACTCGGACTGGATGGCACATGGAGAACTCATACGCCAGATGCCGATGAATGGGGAGCGGTCCGAACTGGGTCCTGGATATCGGTGGGGTTGGTTATGGCCGTGGGAGTTGGGCTTGCCCTAGCACTTGCTCGTTTGGAACTCACCGATGAGAAACGTTGGTGGTTGGTTGCCACATTGGCGATATGGGTGGCATCGGCGGTGAGCTTCGCGATAATTCGAGGTACCCCCTATGCGTATGTCGTTGGCTTTGGCGTAGTACCGGTGTTGTTGGCCTGGTCGGCGCTATGGCGTGTCGTAGAGGTTCACACGAGAGCAGTTCAAGCCGGCGCTGCCATCGCGGTGGTCCTATTGGCTGGATACGTGTCCTGGACTTTTCGTATCGCTCAGCCTCAGGAGCATCGAATATCGGAGGTAGGAACTTCTCTCGCGCCAGCAGTACTGGAATACCTGCAAGAAGCAGACGCGGATGAGGTGTGGATAGGACCACGGAACAGCTGGGTGGTGACCTCGCTTCAGGTCGGGGTACGTCGAGAACAGATATCACTGAGCCGAAACGCGAAGCATGTCATCAAAGTCATACCGGCGGGCGGGGACTCTCCCGAAGGGGCAGAGCTCATTGCTCAATGGCGTGCACCAGAAAACGACAAACCAGACGTGGACAATCGAGTTGATGAGTTCTTTCAATATCGCTACGGCGTTGATGTCTACGCTCAGACCAATGGATGACCCGAGACTTCTGGCTGCCGCCCAAACCCTTGAGCGGTTCGGAGCGGACCTCGCTCAGAGCGTGGTGGTTCGCGATGGCTTGTCACTGTTGGTGCGCTCAGGTCGAACGTTGGTGCGGGTAAGAGAGAGC
>JAGQSI010000390.1 GCA_020439605.1 Acidimicrobiales bacterium
TGATGGTCGGGCTTTCCGGAGGTGGGCCCTACACCCTTGCTAGCGCTCACGAACTCTCGGACCGGATCAAAGCAGTAGGGGTGTTGGGTGGAGTGGCGCCAACTGTTGGAGTAGATGCAATTGGTGGCGGGGCAGTGTCGATCGCTCGCTATGCGGCGCCGGCGCTCAAGGTGATCCGGGTTCCAATGGCTATGGGTCTGACCGGAGTGTTGAGAGCGGCGAGACCTTTCGCCAACACCGCAATCGATCTCTATGCCAGATCCTCGCCCGAGGGCGACCGTGAGCTGCTCGGCCGTCCGGAGTTCAAGGCCATGTTCCTCGACGACATCTTGAACGCGAGCCGCAAACAGATCTCCGCACCGCTCGCAGACGTTTTGTTGTTCGCCAGGCACTGGGGATTCGAGTTGGCCGACGTCGAAGTACCGGTCACATGGTGGCACGGCGACGCAGACCACATCGTGCCTTTCGAACACGGTGAACACATGGTGAAGAGGCTTCCCACCGCAGAGCTTCGACGCCTACCAGGACAAAGCCACCTCGGCGGGCTTGGCGTGGGCGAAGAGGTGCTCGACACCTTGTTGGCGGCGAAGCGTTAGGGCCTAGCGAGAAACCAATCCGGCCATATTCGGTTGGCCAGCAAGTACGTAGCCGTTGGGTAACACGGGTTGGCCGGTGTAAACGTCGATGAGTCCGCCGTTGTCGCCAATGGTGACGCGGCTTGTTCTGCCGTAGACGATGACCAAAAGGCTCAGCACGCCAGCTATCGCAATGGAACGCTCATCCGGGGGCACTGCTTGTTCCCACATCAGATACGTAAATATGTTGGCGGCGCCGTGAACCACCGCTACTGGCAGGATAGATCCGGACCGGTAAACGATGATGGCTGTGAGCGCAGCGAAGCCGATGTAGGGCACGAGCCCTGTCAACGAGGACACCTGCTGGGTATGTCCGGGCAACAGGCAGAACCATGCTGCGCCAACAACCAAGCCGCCAATTCGAGCAGAGCGCACCCCAACACCGGTGGCCCCAAGTCCTGCGGCCACTACCGCCGGGATGGCCAAGCGATACACGAGTTCCTCGTTCATTGCCGCTAATAACAACGTCGGCACCAGCGTGAGACGACCTTGCTCGGCGAGCATTGCGCACAGCGCTAGAAGCAGGAGCCCTACAGCGGCCCAAAAGCCAGCAGCGGAATAGCGCAGACTGCTGCGTCCAAGAAGTCGAGCGCCACAAGCGATGCCCAATACGAGCGCCGGGACAAGCGAGGCCGACAAGCGCAGTCCACCAATAGTGATCATTGGAACCAAGCCGGCAAGCACAGCAACCTCAATGACCATCGTGAACGCGGCTAGTACGAGGACAAGCTCACGGCGACTGCCCTGGGAGGTCATGATTGGTCGCAAGGTGGAGAGGTTCGGGGCATGACCTCAACAAGTTAGAGCGAACGAGGTACCCGCGTCTAGGTCAAATGACCTAGATGGAAAAGAGTCTGAAATGAGGACTGGGTCAGTCCCCGGTTGGAGCGTGCACGGCGCCAGCGCCGCCGCGAGCGTCGGATGCCTCAAGAGCTTCGAGGAGATGCTGAGCGATGTCGGCAACCTGGACGTCTTCGCCCTTGCCGATGCCCTTCACTCCATCGTCGATCATGATGTAGCAGAACGGACAAGCCGTAGCCACACGCTCAGCACCTGTGGACACGAGCTGCTCGGAGCGAGCGTCGTTGACCTTGGTTCCGATGGTCTCTTCCATCCACATGCGAGCTCCACCTGCACCACAGCACATTCCCTTGGTGCCGTTGGCTGAAGCCTCGACGATCTCGATACCGGCGAGGTTGCCAATGACGTTACGAGGCGCCATGTAGACGTCGTTGTGGCGTCCGAGG
>JAGQSI010000391.1 GCA_020439605.1 Acidimicrobiales bacterium
TCGCCACATCACAGGTGATGTCGAGCTCACCAGGACTCTCATAGGGGTCGTCACTGCGCCCGTGTTGGGCATAGGTGCGCAACCAGGCACTCTGGGGTAGCTCGGCAAAGTCGATGCTTGCTGGCCTCGCATAATCGACTACCACTACCCGACCATCTCTGGCATTCCCAATGAGTTCGAGTGCCCCACGAAGCCATGCCACCGATTCGGACTGGACAGGCATCCGTGTTCCTTCTGGGGCGCTAGGCGCCCGGAGTTCACACCAGGTTGTCTGCTCAGTGCCCAAGGGTTCGAACAGCTCAACCAGCACCCCATTTTCGACTCCTACCAAGACCTCACACCACCCATGCGCGCGGCGTTCCACCAGAGCTACGGGCATGTTGTCGAGCAACTCGTTGGCCAACACCACCACCATGTCTGCGTTGAGTTCAACGAACTTCGGCATTCGTCCGAGACTGCGAACCGAGTCAGGGTGGCTATGTCGTTGCGGTTCTGAGGTTTCTACCAGGGTGATCGACAAGGCAGCCAGACAATCTGGCTCGGACCTCAAGATGGATTTGGCGAGAGTTCCGGGTCCGGCGCCAACCTCAACGAGGTGCAACCGAGTGGGTTCGCCAGCTTCACGCCACCACGCGTCGAGAGCTCGCCCGACTACCGCCCCAAATAGCGGACCCACTTCTGGGCTGGTAATGAAATCTCGGCGTCTGCCTGCGCCGTGGCCGGTTGAATAGAAACCGACTTCAGGGGCGTACAGGCACTGGGCCTGGTATTCGTCGAAGCTGATCGGCCCCGATGTTTCGATGTGGGAAACGAGTAAGCGTTTCAGCTCACTCATCTCGATCGCCAGATATCAGTGACCGAGGGCCAGAGCAGTGGATGCGCCATCGGCAAGATCGCTCACCAAGCCGGGGAACACACCGAGCACAAGGGTGAGGATCAATGTCACAGCGACAACGGCTGCGAGCGGCACTGGAACCTTGATCGGTGTCATATCGCCATCTGGCACGTCATCCATGAACATGATCCGCATGAGCGAGAGGTAATAGCCAAGTGCTATCACCGAGTTCACGGCCATGACCACCGCAACGATGTAACCGAGCCAATGATTGGCCGATACCACGGCGTTGAACGCCTGGAACTTGGCCCACCAACCAGCTGCGATAGGTATGCCACCAAGGGCGAACAGAAATGCACCCATCGCAACCGCTAGGCCAGGCGCATAATTCCACAGCCCACCCCACGACGACATCTCGCCGGTGCCGGTCTTTCTGCTGACAGCGATGATCACGCCGAACACACCAAGGTTCACAATGGTGTAGATGATCAGGTAGGTGATCATGGCGGTGATGATCTTGTCATTGGAACCAGGAACACCGAATACGGCCAGAGGTGCAATCACGAAGCCGGCCTGCGCCACAGAGGAGTAGGCGAACATTCGCACCACGTTGGTCTGACGCAAAGCGATCAGGTTGCCGACGGTCATGGTGGCCACGGCGAGCACAGCCATCATTAGACGAACCGGGCGGTCCGCACCATAGAAACCGACGTAGATCAGTTGGATGATCGCTACGAAACCAGCGGTCTTGGAAGCAACCGACAAGAAGGCCGTGACCGGAGTTGGTGCACCCTCATAGGTATCTGGTGCCCAGTTGTGGAACGGAACCGCAGAAACCTTGAAGGCAAAGCCGACGAGGGTGAACAAGATACCCATTACTGCGATTGGTTCATTGCCGAAGGAGCCCGACACCTGCAAACCGATGTCACTCAACAGCGTGGTACCGGTACCCCCATAGATGAGCGACATGCCGTAGAGCATCACTGCCGAAGCGAACACGCCCATCAGGTAGTACTTCATCCCGGCTTCGTTGCCAGTGAG
>JAGQSI010000392.1 GCA_020439605.1 Acidimicrobiales bacterium
CTTTGCTTCAAGAGCATCCATCATGGCGCGGAAGGAAGTTACGGAATTGCCAACGGTGACATTGAGAACTGTGACCGCGCAAGAACTGTCATGAACCCATCGCACCTTTCGCATTCCGCCGGTCTTTTGAGCTGAGGCAACGAATATTTGCTCGATCGACGATGCCCAGCCCTTCATCTGTGTGGCGGTCGCCGCGTAGCGATCCGGCCGGTTGGACCTACGGGCGTAGACCATCTGGAAGCGTTTGCCGCTGGTGCCATCGCCTGTGCATGTGATTTTTGGGTCCATCGCGTACGCGGGTGGGTTGTCTGCCGCTGCTAGTTGGGCCTCAGTGAAGTTGTCCTCGAGGGCTGGACCTCTCGAACAGTGCACGCCTGAATCGGTTTCGAACTCGAACCAGTCCCCACAGATTCCGTCCCCATCCGCGAGCTTCAGACCGTTGGCCTCTGCAATGTCGACCACCTCCTGACGCTGAGCCCCCTGAGACTTCTGTTGGTGATCCGGCTGGGCTTGAACGGCCCCAAATGTGGAACCTATGAGTCCAAGCACCACAACAAGAACGATGATGACCCGGTGTCGCGTCTTCTCCATCTGCACCTCCCGCAGCTTGCGGCCCATTGTCGGACAATTTCATCGACCTCGCAAGCACACTCGACACAACGTGCATAGGGTGTGCTTAGTGAAACCCCCGGCGGCGCGGCTGCTCTGTTCGCGGAAGGAGTTCGATGGACGACGATAGATACGAAGGCGGCGGTGGTTCCCTTTTCGATGACACGGTGAATCTTGCTGGCAGATTGGTTGGCAACTACATCATCGGGCCGCTCGTGATGGTTCTGATTGGCGGAGCGATCTTCTGCATCGGGATACCGCTCGCCTTGCTGATCATCCTGCAGATCCTTTCGATGATTTTCTAGGCGGGTACGGCGGCCAAGGCTGCTGGGCGGGACTATCGCATGCACGAGTGACGAGACCTGCGTAGGGTGCGCGTTATGAAGGTTGATCTAAATGTGCGTGACTTCCTCGATCGAGCGGAGGTGGTGTACCCGGATCGGGTTGCCATCGTTGATGAACCGGATCAGCCGGCACCGTCGTGGGGAGCCATAACTCAACGGGAGTTGGCACAGCGGGCAAGGAACCAGGCCGCTGCACTTGACCGGCTGGGTGTAGAGCCCGGGGCCCGGGTGGCGATGGTGTCTCACAACGCAGCTCGCCTGCTCACTTCGCTCTACGGCGTGAGCGGGTGGGGCCGGATCTTTGTGCCGATCAACTTCCGTCTCGCCGCCGCAGAGGTGCGCTACATCGTTGATCACTGTGGGGCCGATGTTCTCATGGTGGATCCTGAACTCGAAGACGTCCTGAGCACCGTGACCGCGAAGCACCGCTTTGTGGTTGGCGATGAAATGGACGCTGAGATCTTCGGCGTGGGCGAGACAACTCAGGCTTGGGAACCTCGAGCGTGGGAACCCGACGAGGACGCCACAGCGGTCATCAACTACACGAGCGGCACTACAGCTAGGCCCAAAGGTGTTGAGCAGACCCACCGTGCGCTGTGGCTCAACGCATCGGTCTTCGGGTGGCAGGCCGGCGTGAACGATCGTGACGTCTACCTGCACACATTGCCCATGTTTCACTGCAACGGTTGGGGAATGCCCTATGGCGCCACTGGGATGGGGGTCCCACAGGTGGTGCTGCGCAAGGTGGATGGAGAGGAGATCCTTCGCCGAATTGAAGCTCACGGGATCACCTATTTGTGTGGTGCACCGGCGGTTGTGTCCATGGTTCTCGATGCGGCAGCTACCTGGGACGGCCCGATTCCGGGAGCGGGCAGAACTCGCATCATCG
>JAGQSI010000393.1 GCA_020439605.1 Acidimicrobiales bacterium
GGTCGATCGAGGCCGGAATCCATCGGTCACTCATCGCAATGCGTTCGATGCGTTCCATAGCAGCAGGCGATACAGCCGCAATCCACAGTCCGCCATCTGACGCCAAGCATTTCTGCGGGGCGAAGTAGTAGACGTCGGTCTGTGCAGCATCGAACCTGAGACCACCCGCAGCGGAGGTGGCGTCAACGGCAACCAGCGCGCCGGCATCGGCACCTGTGGGACGTACGATAGGCATGGACACACCGGTTGAGGTCTCATTGTGGGTTAGTGCATACAGATCCACACCTGTCTCAGCGCGGGCCTCGGCTGCCTCGCCGGGAGGGGCGCTGATCACGGTTGGGTCAGAGATGAACGGCGCGGCCTGGGCGCAGGAGGCGAACTTGGAAGAGAACTCGCCGAAGGTGAGGTGTTGACTCTTGTTCTCGATGAGCCCGAAGGTGGCAGCATCCCAAAAAACGGTTGTGCCGCCGTTTCCCAAGATGACGTCGTAGCCATCGGGCAGCGCAAACAGTTCGTGAACAGCGTTACGTAGCCGGCTCACCATGAACTTCACGGGGGCCTGGCGGTGGCTGGTGCCCAAGTAATCGGCACCTTCGGCGGCCAGAGCAGCAAGTGCTTCAGGTCGGACCTTGGAAGGCCCGCAGCCAAACCTTCCGTCGGCGGGGAGAAGGTCGGCTGGGATGGTGATCGAAGGAGTGCCGGTCATGACTCTGATTCTCGCAGCCCAGTGCTGCTAGGGCGAAGCCCTCCAGCGAAATCAATGCCCAGATCTCTGCAGGCGCGTGCAACGATGGGGACATGGGTTCACGAGTATCTGACCGCATTGCCGCTATCGCCCCCTCTGCCACTCTGGCAGTAGATGCCAAGGCCAAGGCCCTCAAAGCGGCAGGGGAGCCGGTCATAGGTTTTGGCGCCGGAGAACCGGATTTCTCCACTCCAGATCACATAGTCGAAGCAGCGATCGCTGCATGCCGTGACCCAAAGAACCACCGTTACACCCCAGCCGGTGGTCTTCCAGAACTCAAAGAAGCAATCGTTGCCAAGACTGCTCGGGATAGTGGTTACGCCATTGAGGCTTCGCAGGTGCTGGTCACCAACGGCGGAAAGCACGCAGTTGCCAACGCTTTCGCCACGTTGATCGATCCCGGTGACGAGGTCTTGCTGCCCGCTCCGTACTGGACCACATACCCGGAGCCGATCCGTCGAGCTGGCGGAGTGGTGGTTGAACTTGCCACCGACGAGTCCACCGGGTTCCGAGTCACAGTGGAACAGCTAGAAGCTGCGCGTACGCCCAAGACAAAGGCTCTCGTGTTTGTGAGCCCCAGCAACCCCACAGGCGCCGTTTATCCCCGTGCTCAGATCGAGGCCATCGGCCGCTGGGCGGTAGAGCACGGGATATGGGTAATCACAGACGAGATCTACGAGCACCTTGTTTACGGAGACTGTGAATTCAATTCGATGCCGGTGCTGGTCCCCGAGCTGGCAGATCGCTGCATCGTGCTCAATGGTGTGGCCAAGACCTACGCCATGACCGGCTGGCGCGTCGGGTGGATGGTTGGACCAAGCGACATCATCAAGGCCGCAACCAACCTGCAGAGCCATGAAACCTCAAACGTTGCCAACGTCAGCCAGCGTGCCGCGATCGCTGCTTTGAACGGTGGTCTAGAAGACGTGGCCCGGTTCCGTGAATCGTTCGACCGTCGCCGCATGAACATGTACCGAGCGCTCAGCGCTATTCCCGGCGTAAGTGTGCTCGAACCCGAAGGTGCCTTCTACGCGTTCCCAAGCTTTCGAGCGATCCTCGAGCGTCCCGTAAAG
>JAGQSI010000394.1 GCA_020439605.1 Acidimicrobiales bacterium
GATGCATCCGTGCCGGTGCTCGCTGTCGACATCCCTTCGGGGATTGACGGGCTCACCGGGATGGTTTCGGGTAGGGCACTCAAGGCAGAGCGGACCGTCACCTTCGGCGCCTACAAGCCCGGTCTGTTGTTGGGCGATGGCCCGGGCTATTGCGGCGAAGTGGTTGTGGCCGATATCGGCCTTGATACCTCTGGGGTTGATCGCAGACTGCTCGGACCCAACGACATCATGTCCTGGCTCACAAAACGACCCAGAGATAGCCACAAATGGCGTCAGGCCGTGTGGGTGATCGGTGGATCTGCGGGCATGTTGGGTGCTGCTTCGTTGACGGCTCAGGCAGCGCAACGAAGCGGTGCTAGCTACGTTCGGATATCGGTGCCTGGCGAGACGGCTTCTGGAGCACCGATCGAAGCAGTTGAGGTGGCGCTGAGCGGCGACGGCTGGGCCAGCGAGGTACTTCGAGACGAACATCGGTTCAAGGCTCTCGCCGTTGGACCCGGGCTTGGTCTTGATCCCGTGACCCAACGAGAGGTCAGGAATCTGATTGCACAAGGAACATTGCCTGTGGTGGTCGATGGGGATGGACTTCGGGCTCTTGGACTCGAAGCCCGCGAGGTGATTGCCTCGCGTCCTGAAAACAGCGGAGCAGTAGTGCTCACACCTCACGATGGTGAACTTGAAGCGTTGGTCGCCCATCCGCCGGGCCCTGATCGATTCCGGGAAATAGGAGAACTCGCCGAGGAGTTGGGCGCAGTGATCTTGGCCAAGGGTCCAACCACGATCGTTGCTGGGCCGGACGGAAAAATCTTCGCATCCAACAGCGCAGATCAGCGCCTCGCAACGGCGGGAACCGGAGACGTCTTGACAGGGATCATCACAGCTCTGCTGGCGCAGTCCATACCGGCGATGGAAGCTGCTGGCGCTGCGTCAATACTTCACGGCCATGCTGGAGCCCTAACCTATGAGTACGGCATGGTTGCCAGCGACCTTGTTGAGAAGATTCCAGCCGCATTCGCATCTATTACCGGAGGCCAAATTGCCACGCACAACGCCTGTTGCTGAGGTCATGACAACTGATGTGTTGACCTTCCAACCAGACATGAATGTGGCAGATGCCATGGCTCTGCTGGTGGACAGAGGCGTAGACGGAGCGCCGGTTCTCGGAACGGACGGAGAGGTTGTAGGTGTCATCTCAACCGGAGACTTGATCGTGCAGGAGACCGAACTCCATGTCCCGACGGTTATTTCGCTGTTCGGTGCAACCTTGGAGCTTCCTTCATCCAAACGTCATTTTGAAGAAGATCTGCGTCGGGCATTGGGAAGCACGGTTGCCGACGTGATGTCTTTGAGCGCTGTGACAGTTGGACCTACCACCACTGTCGAGCAAGCTGCCACCACCATGCATCACGAGAAGGTGAGCCGTCTCCCAGTGGTAGACGACGGTGTGCTGGTAGGGATCGTCTCTCGTACCGACATTGTTCGGGCAATCATCCGTGACGACGCAGTCGTACCAGAGGCCTAGGGCGGCATCGAAGGGTGCGTCCTGTTTGGGCTGAGGTAGACCTAGGAGCCGTTGCAGCCAACACGGCAGAACTTCGTTCGCTTGTTTCGCCGTCGAGGCTGTGCGCAGTCGTCAAAGCTGATGCCTATGGGCACGGAGCAGTGCCTGTGGCGAGAGCCGCCATCGAAGGTGGCGCTGATTTGTTGGCGGTTGCACTTGTTGCCGAAGGGGTGGAACTTCGTACGTCCGGGATAGATGCCCAGATCCTCGTGCTCTCACAGGCTTCGCGAGACGAGTTGGATGATCTCAT
>JAGQSI010000395.1 GCA_020439605.1 Acidimicrobiales bacterium
CTCAGCACGGGGTACCCCTGCGCGTTCCATGGCTTTCGCCCACGCATCGGCGGCGTTCAGCGCGACTGCCCACGAGCTGTATTGGCGTATAAATCCATTCTTCCACGCCCACTCCACATGTGGGCCTTCGCTCTCGGTCAGGAATCGTTTGAACGAAGCGGTCTGTAGCGCGTACGCGGAGCCGGCCGAGGTGCGGCTGGCGCGAAGCGGCCGGTAGGCAAGACGGGCGATCCACGCTGGAACAAGTACGGCACCTATGGCTCCGGTGACTACTGCGCCGTAGGCTCCCAGCTTTGCCGCGAGTGCGGTTCCGCCAATCGCTCCTACTGGGATCAACAGGACCAACAAGACGAACGGCAACCACTTTCGAGAAGAGCCGCCTAGGTGCTGTGGCGGCAATGCGCGCCACCAGCCGGATTCACGTATCCACGAGTTCTGGTGCTGGGAGATTTCGGTCCAAGCCTCTGAGAAGTCCTTGTCGTAGCCGTCGAGGTCTATGTGGTCACGACCTGAGGAGAAGATGGTGGAAAGGATTGCTGCTGTGGCCGGGTCCGCTGATTCATACGCTGGACCTCGGCTCAGTCTGGGATCCCCTCCGCGGTTTTCGATAGAGATCAGTTCTGCTGCGATGGCGCCGGAGAACCAGGCAGTAACCGAGGCCTCATTGAGTGTCTCGTTGAGCACTGCGGCGCCCTGCCACGGCTCGATTTCCTTGGGTGGGGCGAACTCTACGGTGGACATTTCGCCAAGTTCCGAGTCGGTCACGAGTTGGGAGCTGGGAAAGCCCCCAGCGGGGGTCGCGAATGCAGCATCGCTGGCCCCGATGCCGGCCACCTCGTTACGACCTTCTCGCCTCGACATGAAGAACACGGCTGTTCCAACTACTGCTGCAACTGCTGCCAACACGAGCGCTATTGGCAACGGCCTATCGGTTCGTCGCTCGGGAGCGCCAAGCGGGGCCGAGGGAGCCTTGCGCATCCATGCATCGATCTCGCCGGAAATGGTTACGCCCTCGTTGGGTTCAAGATCGGTGAGTTCAACTCGAATGATGTCGCTATCGGCCAACTTGCAGGTTTGATTGGACCCGGCTGGACCATAGGTGCAGCGCGGGTTGATCAGAGTGATCCCATCAAAGACGATTGAGAGCTTTTCGATCGGAAGTTCGCCCTCGTTGCCGAGAACATCGAGAAACAGCTTGGAATTCGCTCGGCGTGCTTCGGGTAACACATATGAGATGACATATCGGTTCTGACCGGTTACCGACACGTCTGGATCCCCGACCCGGATACGTGTGGCGTTCTGTCCGGCATTGTTGACCGTCTGAGCTACCTGAATGTCAGCAGGTGCGTCAGGGGATGAGGCCATCACATTGGTTACGATGCCGAGGTCGTTCGGGATCATCAACTGAGGGCCGTGGCGCCAGCTGTCGCCGAAATCTTGGTCCAGGACTTCCGTTACCTGAACACCGTTCTCACCAGAAGCGGTGATTGTGTACTGGAGTTGTTCGATGCGCTCTGGGCGATGGTTGTGGCCGATCGCCCCGAAGAGTGCGAGGCCAAACACCAAAGCGGCGCATAGGCCCACAGCTATATGGCCTCGAATGGTTGCAGCGCGTTGCACGACAAGGAGTCTGGCCCAAATGGGCGGTGGATGGAGCGCTACACGGGATGATTGTTGAAGAACTCAGCTCCGAGCTCGGTCGCGTTGAGTTCCTCGGAGTTTGGCAAGATATGGCCGGCGTCGACCACTCGGTACAGGTCGGTGCGCGACCGCAGTCCTCGCAGATGCCGAACGGTGTGGACGGG
>JAGQSI010000396.1 GCA_020439605.1 Acidimicrobiales bacterium
CTCGTTGAGAAGCGTTCCGAACGAGTGGTGTTGACCGAGCGCGGCAAGTTACTGGCCAACGAGGTGGCAATCAGGCTGCGCTGAATCGATCTGAAAGCGGATTGCTGAGTCGGTTCGGGTGTGAGTGCACTACCGGGCGAGTGGCTTGTATTTGATTCGGTGAGGTTGGTCTGCCTCCGCTCCGAGTTCTTGCTTGCGGAATGCCTCGTACTCGGAGAAATTCCCTTCGAACCAGCGCACCTGGCTATCACCCTCGAACGCCAACATGTGCGTAGCGATGCGATCCAAGAACCAACGATCGTGGGAGATGACCACAGCACAACCGGCGTAGGCCTCCAACGCGTCCTCAAGCGCACGCAATGTGTCCACGTCGAGGTCATTGGTGGGCTCATCGAGAAGCAGAACGTTGCCGCCCTCTTTCAAGAGCTTGGCGAGGTGCACACGATTGCGCTCACCGCCGGATAGAACACCGACCGGCTTCTGCTGGTCCGAACCCTTGAAGTTGAAACTCGCCACGTAGGCACGGCCGTGAATCTCTCGGCCTCCCACAACCAGGTCGTCCTTGCCGCCGGTTATCTCCTCATAGACAGTCTTTTGGTCTTCGAGGTGATCTCGGCTTTGATCCACATAGGCCAGTTGCACGGTAGAGCCGACCTTGATGGCGCCCGAGTCGGGCTGCTCCTGTCCGGTGAGCATCTTGAACAGAGTGGTCTTGCCTGCGCCGTTGGGGCCGATGATGCCCACTATGCCAGCGCGGGGCAACGAGAACGACAGATCCTCGATCAGGAGGCGGTCTCCGAAACCCTTGGAAAGGTTCTCTACCTCGATCACCTGATCTCCGAGGCGGTCACCAGAAGGAATGAAGATTTCCAGCTTCGAATCTCGAGCGTCAGCTGCCTTGGATTCAGCCAACAACTTGTCGTATGCGGCGAGACGAGCCTTGCCCTTGGCCTGACGGGCCTTGGGAGCCATACGAACCCATTCGAGTTCACGCTCAAGGGTGCGGCGTCGGGCCGATTCCTGCTTCTCCTCTTGGGCGAGGCGAGCACTTTTTTGGTCCAACCAGCTTGAGTAGTTGCCCTCGAACGGGATGCCCTTGCCGTGATCCAACTCAAGAATCCAACCCGCAACGTTGTCCAAGAAGTAGCGATCGTGGGTGATGGCGACGATGGTCCCGTGGTAGTCACGAAGGAAGCGTTCCAGCCATGCCACAGACTCGGCGTCGAGGTGGTTGGTTGGCTCGTCGAGAAGGAGCAGGTCCGGCGCAGACAACAAGAGGCGACACAGCGCTACCCGACGCTTTTCGCCACCTGAGAGATTCGTTACGTCAGCATCGCCCGGAGGTAGGCGAAGCGCATCCATGGCGATTTCGATCTTGCGATCTAGATCATTGGCGCCCTTTGCAGAGATCTCGGCTTCTAGTCGAGCTTGTTCTTCGCCGATCTTTTCGTAGTCGGCATCAGGGTCCGCGTACTTCGCCAAGCATGCGTCGTAGGCCTCGAGCAGACCGGCAACTTCAGCAACGCCATCGAGCACATTGCCCTTCACATCCTTGGTCGGATCGAGGTGAGGTTCTTGTTCGAGCATGCCCACGGTGAAACCCGCTGTGAGGCGTGCTTCTCCGGTAAAGCCGTCGTCCTTGCCGGCCATGATCTTGAGAAGCGATGACTTACCGGCACCGTTGGCGCCGAGCACACCGATCTTCGCCCCTGGGTAGAAGGACAGGTTGATGTCCTTCAGGACCTCACGATCTGGCGGATAGAACCGGCTCAGCTTGTGCATTGTGTAGATGTACTGAG
>JAGQSI010000397.1 GCA_020439605.1 Acidimicrobiales bacterium
TGCCAGTGAAACCACTACATCGATCGCAGAATCCGCCGGGCCAACCACCACAGGTCCACTCGGTAGTGGTCCCCCGCCCATCTCCTCCACGATGCGCATCGAGGTTCTTTCGAGCCAGCCCGACCGCATCACCGGCGACGATGCGAGAATCCGGGTTCGCCCCAAGCCGGGAACCCGAGTGGAGGACTTGAACCTCATGCTCAATGATGTGGACGTCACCGGCCAACTGGTCTCTGATGGCGATGCGCTCGAAGGTGTGGTTACTGGTTTCATCGAAGGAAACAACACGCTGGTTGCCTCGAGCGGGGCCGACAAGATCCTCCAGAGGGCACGGGCCTGGCCCCTTACCGGACCGGTGTTCTCTGGCCCACAGTTCCCGCTGAGCAGTTGCACAACTGAGCAGCTCGGCCTGGGCAAGCCAACCGATGAGAACTGCTCAGCGCCACGCAAGGTCACCAAGGCGCCGGGCGAGGTCACCGTTGAGCGCGGAACCATCAACCGTTCCGTCTACGAGATTGCTTCGCCCCAGAGCCGCAACGGCCGCTTCGTTATTCGCTTGGCCGGCGATTGTGGCGCCACATTTGGCCAGGGCGCCGACATGGTCGCACCTGATGCAGAGCTGTTGGGCCAGGGCTACGTGTTGATTAGCGCCACTTTCGCTGGTGCATCAGCAAACTGCAACGACGTCCTCGCAGCGGAGACACTCTCGATGGTGAAGGAACGCGCTGTCGAGTTGTTCGGAGTACCGAAGTTCACGATCGGCATCGGCGAGAACGGCGGCGGCGCGCTCGGCCATCTCATCGTGCAGAACTATCCCGGGATCCTCAACGGCCTCGCCGCCATTGACCCGTTGGCAGATCACCTCTCGGTACTGCCCGCCGTGGCGGACTGCGCAGCGTTGGAGAAGTACTACTCATCGCCCTCAGGACGCTCGTTGAGCGCTGCTGGCCGACGTGCGATCAACGACCAAAACGTGGACGGGGCCTGCAAGAAATGGGTGGAGCAGCTCTACGGGGCAACGGTATCAGCACCTGAGTGTGCCACTTCGCAGAGTTGCACCATCTTCGATGCATTGCGCAACCAGCTCGGCCCAGAGAGTGGAGACACCTACCGAACCCTGGACAACGAAGGCTTGCAGTACGGGTTCAAGGCCCTCAACGACGGCGCAATCACCTTCGATCAGTTCATAGATCTCAACCGTGCTGTCGGCGGATGGGACGACAACGGTGCGCTTGTCCCTTCACGCACCTCGGCACCCATAGATGGCGTTGCCAAGGCGTATGAGACAGGCAGGATCTCGATGGGTGGTGGAGATCAACTCAACGTCCCGATCATCGACATCGCCAGATATGACTCGAAGTCCACGTCGATCTATGACCTTCGCCGTTTGTTCTCCCTTCGAGACCGCCTCACCCGAGGTGGCGATGCGGCGCTAGCTCCGGGCTTTGTGATCTGGGCCATAAAGGCAGACGACGACAAGACAAAGACGGTGGTAGCAGACTCGGTTTTGGTGCTGGACAAGTGGCTCGACGCACTGTCCAAGGACCGAGAGGGCGGGTCCATGTCCGCAACACTCACCCGCACAAAACCTGACGCCGCATCAGACATCGGCGTAGAGGACGTTGAAGAGAATCTTGGAGGAGATCCACGCACCGGCGCCGGTGGTCCACGCTCTGGCCATGTGCTCAAGTGCGAGCTAAAGGCGCCGGAGCTCAACGACTACGCGCTCGAGCTCACCAACGAGCAGTTGCAACAGCTTCGCGAAACCTTTCCAACCGGGGTCTGCAACTGGTAC
>JAGQSI010000398.1 GCA_020439605.1 Acidimicrobiales bacterium
CCTTCCACCTATCGCTATGGTACCGTCTCCGGCCCTACAGACACCGCTTATCTAGGCGCTTGGCGCCGAAGTGACCTTGAAGCTATTGGCGGCTTTGACTCTCGACTCATTCGGAACCAAGACAACGAACTGGCCTCACGCATAAGGGCTACGGGAAAGACAATCTGGTACGACGCGGACGCCATAGTTGGATACCGCAACGGCCGAGGCCTGAAAGCCGCTCTGGCGCATCACCGCGAGTTTGGTCTTTGGAGGATGGCGCAACGTTCCCATGGACAAGCTGGTTTTGACCGCCGCCATCTGGTAGCACTGGGTGCAGCCGGCGGGGCCGCAGTCACCGGGTTAGGACTGCTAGCTTCGCCAACAGGCCGCAAAGTGGTGGCCGCCACCGGAGCGGCTGCCTATGTGGCGGCAGGGCTTGGGGCGTTCAGAACGGCCAGACGCCTACGTTCCAAAAGGCCCGACATTATTGGTCCGAGCTTTCACCCAGTTGGAGTTGCGCTTGCACCAGCGCTCGCTACAGCAATCAACGCATCCTGGCTGAGCGGAGTGATACAGGGCCGGTTCATGAAACCAGACGAGACCTGGAGCGCTCGCTAGGTTCGCAGATCCAGCTAAGTCACTTCACGTGACTGATTACTGCTTGGTATTTGCCTGCCTTGGTACGAGGTACCTGTTCTACTTGCTCAACTTCGACGCTGACATCGCCTAGACGCTGAACCATACGCGCCTGTATGTCTGCCACGGTTTCGGGTCCAAAGCGTGAATCTGGCACGACAAGAATCCGAAACTGGGTGAGTGTTTCTTGGATCACTTGGGCCTCAACGACACCAGGCAGGTCAACAAAGATGCCGTGGAAACGTACGAGTTGGCGCCCATCAGCGCCAGTGACCACGTCCTCAGTCCGACCCTGGACCTCAGCTATCACCGGCATTGCCCGGCCACACGCGCAGTTTCCATCTCCCCATGTTGCGTAGTCTCCGATCCGAAAGCGGATCAAGGGCTGGACCCGCCTGTACAGACCAGTCACAACCACCTCGCCAACTTCGCCGGGAGAGGTTGGAGTGCCATCGGGCCTGAGAATCTCCACTACCCCAACATCGGGGCTTACGTGTAGCGATCCATGCTCACATTCTGAAGCAAACGAGACGTTCTCTACAGACGAATACTCCTCAAACACTTGGCATCCAAATGCAGCGCTGATCTTTTCTCGCATCGGATCTGTGAGTTTTTCACTTGTAGTGATGACAGATCGGAGCTTCAGTGGCTCAATCCCTTCAGACAAAATGAACCCTGCCAGCAACGCGTACGAGACCGCATAGCCCGTGGCCCACTGGATCTTGTGGCGTCGGAAGGCCTCTACGTATTTGGGTGCTGTCGCAGCGCTGAGATGGAACGGAGACAGATAGATCTGTCTTTCTATGGCGTTGAAACGGTAGAAGGGACCAGTGCTATTTGGGTCAGGCTCAACCATTCGGCCCGAGAATGTTGAGCGGGGGTACTTGAACGAGGTACCAGCCCACTCGGCCGAACGGGCCTCACGAACTGCCATAGATTCACGAAGCTCATCTATAGACCAATAGGAGGCAATAGGAGTCCCCGAACTTCCTGAGGTATGAAGCACCATCGGACGTCTGGGCCGCAACTCTGGATTGACGAACTGGATCGGATCGGCACGCAGCGGTTCCTTTGTCAGCAGTGGTAGCGCGCTCAACTCACCTGCCGTAGCTGCCTGTTTCTCTTCTCTAGACCAGGTATCTCGATAGAAGGGAACTTGGTTGGCAGCCTC
>JAGQSI010000039.1 GCA_020439605.1 Acidimicrobiales bacterium
CGGAGATCTGGTGTCGGTTATTCCTGTGGATGGAAAGCTTGACACTCAAAAGGCGGCGACTGTTCTTGAAGGGTTGGATCTCTCTGACTGGAATCAGGGAGATCTACCAAAGGACATTGTCGGCCCAGTTGAGATAGTCAACAGGGAGCTTGAAGGTGTGGCCGAGCAGCTGCGAGCTCTGCCTATTGGGTCTGAGGTCGATTCAAGTATTTTCCCGCCGGACTTCGTGGACGCTGTGGCCAAACTAGTTGGGGTCTTCACCGAGAAGTGTGCAGGACAGTAGTTAGTTTGTTGGAGTTCCGTAGACCAAGCTGATCCGGGGTCCTGATGGCACCGATGTTGAACCCAAGAAGATCTCAAGGTTTCCTTCAACGTTGACCGTGATGGACTTCGTGTAGAAGCCCGGATTGAAATCCATGCCGACAATCAGGTCTGTCGCCTGCCCGCGACCAAACACCGCTTTGCTGGGCTCTATTGACAACAATGGGTTGTCGCCCACTGTGCTGGTGCGTGCGAACTCGCCATCAACCTCGACCGTGGCTTGGTCCTGCTCGCTGCCACCCACGAGCCAGAGGTGCCAACCCTTGAAATCCTGCCAGAGGTAGAAGCCATCGGCTAGCTCCGCTACCGCCGCTTCGTCTGTTGGCGGCATTTCGCCCTGGGCGCCCAAAGCTGAAGGCCGACCCTCCACAGCAGCGGGCCAAGAGGGTTTGGGTGTTGCGGTAGTAGTGGAGTGAATGGTGCCGCTGTTTGCAGCGCCATCGGGAAAGGACTCGGACACGAGCTTGCCCACCGGACGTTGTTGGCCGGAGGGACTGTCCGCGTTGTCAAACACGACCATTGCGATAGCGCCTACCCCGATGATCGCACAGAGCACTCCGGCGATGGCCATGGGCTTTTTTGTGCTGGAGCGGTCCTCTGCCACGGCGAGATCCTATCTGAGGGGCTCTTCGAAGGGCATTTTTGAGCTGGTAGGAAGTTGAGTGTGTTGTTAGCAACTTTGGTTATGGGCATGATATGATGTCTGCATGGCTTTGGACCCGAACCGCTGGACTATCAAGACTCAAGAAGCGTTCAATGCCGCCATTTCACGGGCGGGTACGGACGCAAACCCCGAGGTGACGCCAGATCACCTGATTGTGGCCCTGTTGGGGCAGGCGGAGGGGGTTGTGTTGCCAATTCTTGAGAAGGTGGGCGCTACGCCCGTCTCGCTGCGCAACAAGGCTGAGGACGAACTCGCCCGGTTGCCCAAGGCATATGGAGGCGAAGAGCCACGTCTGGCCAGGTCCCTCACCCAAGTTGTGGACCGGGCGGACGCCGCACGTGGAGAACTGCACGACGAGTACCTGTCCACGGAGCATCTCCTGTTAGCGCTTGCGGACAAGCTAGGTCTCTCGAAGGACGACCTTCTCGTTGCGTTGCAGTCGGTGCGAGGTAGCCATCGGGTTACCAGTCAGAACCCAGAAGACCAGTACCAAGCTCTCGAGAAGTATGGGAGGGACCTCACCGAGGCTGCTCGACAGGGAAAGCTCGATCCGGTAATTGGTCGAGATGAGGAAATAAGACGCACCATCCAGGTGCTGAGCCGTCGCACAAAGAACAACCCGGTCCTGATCGGTGAGCCGGGGGTAGGAAAAACGGCCATCGTTGAGGGTCTCGCCCGCCGAATTGTTGAGGGCGATGTGCCGGAGAGCCTGAAGAACAAACGGCTGATTTCGTTGGACCTTGTTGGCATGGTGGCGGGAGCCAAGTTCCGCGGCGAGTTCGAGGAGAGGCTCAAGGCGGTTCTCAAGGAGATCACCGACTCGCAAGGTGAGGTGATCACCTTCATTGATGAGTTGCACACCATCGTCGGAGCAGGCAAAGCCGAAGGAGCAAGCGATGCCGGCCAGATGATCAAGCCAATGCTGGCTAGAGGTGAGCTGCGCATGATCGGGGCCACAACCCTTGAGGAGTACCGCAAGTTCATCGAGGCGGATGCTGCCTTGGAGCGTCGTTTCCAGCAGGTCTTCGTTGGTCAGCCAAGCGTGGAGGATTCGATTGCGATCTTGCGTGGTCTCAAGGAGCGCTACGAGGTTCACCACGGTGTGAGAATCCAAGACGCGGCTCTCGTAGCTGCGGCTGTGTTGTCGGATCGCTACATCACTGGACGATTCCTACCGGACAAGGCGATCGACCTTGTGGACGAAGCGGCATCCAAGCTGCGTATAGAGATCGACTCGCTACCCACCGAGATAGACGTGGTGGAGCGCCGGATCAGACAGCTTGAGATCGAACGAGTTGCCCTGGCCAAAGAAGAAGACGCCGCGTCTCTTGAGCGTCTCGCAACCCTCGACGAGGAGTTGGCCAACCTGAGTGAGCAGTCCATGTCCATGAAGGCTCATTGGCAGGGTGAGAAGGACGCCATTGATCAGATCCGTGAGCTCAAGGAGCAGCTAGAGGCCAAGCGCACCGAGGTTGAGCGAGAGGCCAATCTCGAAAAGGCTGCGGAGATTCGTTATGGACAGATCCCGCAGTTGGAACAACAGGTGGCCGAGGCAACCGAACGACTCGCCCAACTTCAGGGCACACAACAGATGCTCAAGGAAGAGGTGGACGAGGAAGACGTAGCCGAGGTTGTGTCCAAGTGGACCGGCGTGCCAGTAACACGCCTCATGGAAGGCGAGGTGCAAAAGCTCGTTCGAATGGAGGAGGTCCTCCACGAACGGGTGATTGGCCAAGAAGAGGCCGTGGTGGCGGTTGCCAACGCCATACGTCGAAGCAGGGCTGGACTATCGGATCCACACCGCCCGATCGGCTCGTTCTTGTTCCTTGGGCCAACCGGGGTGGGTAAGACCGAGTTGGCCAGAACACTCGCTGACTTCTTGTTCGACGACGAGCGCGCAATGGTGCGCATAGACATGTCGGAGTACATGGAGAAGCATGCTGTTTCACGATTGGTTGGAGCGCCTCCGGGCTATGTGGGATACGACCAAGGAGGCCAACTCACCGAAGCGGTCAGGCGCCGGCCCTACGCGGTGATCCTCCTCGACGAGATCGAAAAGGCTCATCCGGACGTGTTCAACATCTTGTTGCAGGTCCTCGATGATGGCCGCCTCACCGATGGCCAGGGCAGAACGGTGGACTTCACCAACACGGTCCTGATCATGACCAGCAACCTTGCGGGGGATCCGCTCACGCTCTTCAAGCCTGAATTTGTCAACCGTATTGATGAGATCGTTCGCTTCCGTGCACTCACCGCCCAGGATCTGTCACGAATCGTCGACATCCAACTGGTGTCGCTTCGAGAGCGCCTCGCTCAGCGTCGGATAACGCTTGTGGTGACACCCGAGGCAGAGGCCGCACTTGCCCGAGATGGGTTCGACCCAGCGTTTGGAGCAAGGCCCCTCAAGCGGATTATCCAGCGCGAGATTGGCGATGCTTTGGCCATCGCCATCCTCGATGGTGCTGTGAGCGAGGGCGATACCGCCACCTTCGACGTTGGCGAAGACGGCAAGGTGGAGCTTCAGAAGTGACAACCGACCGCGGGTAAATATTCTGATATGACTTGCAATGACCACTCTGAGCGGTCAGGCTCGCGCTCTGGGGAGCTACGTCTAAGTAGCCAAAACTGTCCGGAGGGTCGGATGAATCAGGGTAGAAACGGTCGCTTCAAGCGCCTAGCCGTTGGGTTTGCAGCAGTTGCAGCCCTAGCAGTGACACTTGTTGGAGTGGGTGCTAGCCCAGCTTCAGCAGCCGACGTGACAGTGGTGCGCGCCAACACCGCACCGATCACGATTCCTGATTCAGGTTCGGCCAATCCCTACCCCTCGACGATCAACGTCTCTGGTCTGGGGAACCTCACCGGCTTAGAGGTCACGATCAAGAACACCGTTCATGGATGCGGCAAGGACCTTGATGTGTTGCTGGTTGGCCCGACCGGAATCAAGACAACTCTGTTCTCAGACAATGGGCACGCCGCATTGCTGGTCAACTGTTCAGACCTCACCAAGACATCTATTCGCATAGCGGATAGCTGCCCAGACTTCGGCAACTCCACCCCAAGCGGAGCCAACATCTGTGTGCGGCCATCTGACAATGACGCTTTTGGTCATCAGGGCGATTCATGGCCCGGAGTTGGAAATGACTTCCCCGCACTCAACCTCTCCACCTTCTACGGGACCAACCCCAACGGGGCATGGAACCTCTACGTGGTTGATGATGCCGGCGATGACTCCGGTGCATTCAGCGGTGGCTGGGAGCTGAAGCTCACCGGAGCCAACGCAAACCCCACTGCCCACTCCCAGGTGATCGACGCCTACAAGGGTCAGGCCGTGCCCTTCACGGTCACCGGCTCAGACCCAGAGGGCGGTGCGCTCACCTGCCTGGTGCCAGCCACCACTGTTTCAGCCAAAGGAACTTTGGGTGGAAGCGGCTGCGCACGTACCTACACCGCTGGCGCTCGCACCACCGGCACAGACAAGGTGGCGATCCGGGTAGCAGATCCCAACGGGTCGCAGTCAGCTCCTGCCGAGATCGCATTCAACATCGTCAACCGGCCTCCGGTTGCGACCGACAAGGTGGTCAACGTAGGTCGCGGAGAGCGCATGGCCATTTCACTTGGCGGTGTGGATCCCGACGCTGGTGAGAGTCTTGCACTGACCTGCTCGCCCACCCTTGGAGCGACTGGGCTGGGCAGCGTCAGCGGATCAGGGTGCAACGTCACCTATGCCGCTGGAAACACCAACGGAACCGAGAGCTTCCCCTTCGTGGTCAACGATGGCTTCGGTGGGACCGACTCTGGAACCATCACGGTCAACGTTGTTGATCCGGTCCTTCCCGGTTGTGCCCAGAACGAACCCAAGAACGCCCGCTACGTGTGCCGGGTGTACGGCGATCTTCTCGGCCGTGCTCCCGACGCAGGCGGCAAGGCCTTCTGGTTGGCCAAGCTCAACGCTGGCGAGGACCGTGTCGGAATCATTCGCAAGTTCCAGACCACTCCTGAGTACAACCGCAGTGTTGTGAAGGGCGTGTACGCAACCTTCCTGCAGCGTGTGCCGGACATGGATGGTCAGGTCTTTTGGGCTGACAAGCTCCGCAGGGGAGCCAACCCGGACGAGATCCGTGTTCTGGTCATTTCATCCTCGGAGTACTGGAACAAGGCTGGAGGTTCATCGGCTGGTTTCGCTGCGGCCATCTACCAGCAGGTAACTCGCACTCCTGCCACCCAGGCCCAGGTGGATTCAGTTATGGCGAAGCTCAAGGCCGGAGCATCAAAGGCTTCTATCGCCTCAGCATTGCTTGCCACCCGTGAGGGCGACACAGCCACCGTGAAGGCCATCTATGAGTCCTACCTGCGCCGGACGCCTCCCTCCATCGAAGTCACCTTCTGGGTGGACAAGCTTCAGGCCAAGGTGACAGAACTCAAGATAGTTGAGTCCACCATCTCATCCAACGAGTACTACAACCGGGCCTAGCCGCAAACGTGCCTAGGCTGGGGTCCAATGACGGATTCACAGCGTCGAGGGCCGCGTCGCCCGCCCGGACCAGCCAACCAGCGCCAGAATGCAGCCTCGCCGGCGCCACCTAGACCACGACCTGGCCATGGCCAGCTCCCACTGCCGCGCGAAACGGGCGAGCGCCCGCCCCGGTCTGGAGATCGGCCAGCCGTGGCGAACCCGACCTACAGCATCGGCAGCGAGAAAGCCGACTTCTCGACGCGCCGATGGGCGGCAGCTGCTGGCGTCGTCGTTGTGATCGCGCTGTTGGGCTGGGGCGTATCAGCAATGGTGGGCTCCGACGATGGTTCTGAGTCAGCCAACAAATCAACTGTCACCGTCCCGAATGCCCCAGCTACCACCAAGGCACCAGAAGCTCCCGGCCTAGCGCCCCAGAGCTCATTCGACGGTTGGGTTGACCCAGCGAGCTCAGGGCTTCCGTGGAGTACCAAGGTGGTTGGTCAGCTCACTTTCCGGGGCAACCCGACCAGGTCCTTCTATGGCCATGGCCCAATGCCCTCTAACCCGTCCCTTAGTTGGAAGTACCCCGAAAGTGGCGGACTGTGCGGTCAGTCATCGGTGGGTGGTGCAGCCAAGAGTTGGTGTGGAACTGGCTGGACCGGCCAACCTTCGGTCTGGGAACAAGATGGCAAGACGTGGGTGGCGGTAGGTACCTACGACAAACACATCCATTTCTTCGATGCCGAGACTGGTGATGCTCTGCTCGAACCATTCGATATGGGCGACATCATCAAGGGATCGCTGACCAAGGACCCAGACGGGTATCCGCTCATCTATTCGGGTAGCCGAGCAGATTTCCACATCATCGCCTTGGACCGCGATGACGGTAAAGCAGCGGATCTGTGGTCCATGAACGCGGATGACGTATCGCCAACGAAGTGGAACGACGACTGGGACAGCTCACCGCTGGTGATCGACGACTACCTGTTTGAAGGTGGCGAGAACGGCCAGTGGTACATCATCAAGCTCAACAGGGGTAAGGGTCCAGACGGGAAAGTCACGGTGGACCCCAAGATTGTGTTTCACGCGCCCGGCTGGGATGACCAGTTGATGGCGGACCTTGCAGGGTCCGGTTCTCGGCGCAACGACGTGTCCATCGAGAACTCCTTGGCCATTTCGGGAAACACCGTCTACTTCGCCAACAGCGGTGGGTTGGTCCAGGGCTGGGACATTTCGGGTGTCAAGAAGGGCGAGGACCCAAAGCGGGTGTTTCGATTCTGGACCGGTGACGACACAGATGCTTCGATTGTCATCGACGCCAAGGGCATGCTCTATGTGGCGTCGGAGCGTGAGCGGGCCTCAAGTTTTGAGCGGGACGACGAAGTGGGCCAACTCATGAAGTTGGACCCCTCCAACCCGGACAACCCCTTGGTGTGGAAGGTGAACGACCCGGCCGAAGGTGCCCCCGGTGCCGCTTATGGGAGCTGTGAAGAACATTCCTGTTATGGGATATGGGCCACTCCAGCCATCTACAACGGCATGGTCTATGTGGGAACCAACCATGGCCGCATCTTGGGAGTGGACCAACAAAGCGGCAGGATCGTTTGGGAGAAGAAGCTGCCTGGCCCAACCTGGCAGTCACCGGTTGTAGTGGACGATGTGTTGTTGCAGGGCGATTGCAGCGGAGTGCTTCACGCCTATGACGTCTCCAACCCCAAGATCGATCCACCCGAACTGTGGACCGTTGAGGTCGAAGGTTGCATCGAATCCACACCGGCGGTGTTCAAGGGCAAGATCTTCTTTGGGGCCAGAGGCGGCAAGTTCTACGCCTTTGGCTGACAGCGGAGCCTGCTTGGAAGTGCCTAGTCCGCGGCGATCGCGTCTAGGACGTTCAGCTTGGCTGCTTTGCGTGCAGGGCGAATTGAAGCTATCACTCCGAGTGCGGCACCGAATATGACAACGCTCACCATTCCGGTGGTTGGGATGGCGAACTCTGTGATGCCTTGGCTCTTCAGGACCCTGACCATGGTGTAGCTAAGCCCGATACCAGCAACGGTTCCGATGACGGTGCCCATCAAGGCGACGATGGTTGCTTCCCAGCGAACCGATGAACGCAACTGGGCGCGGGTCATTCCGACCGCTCTGAGCAAACCTAGTTCTCTGGTCCGTTCGTGAATGCTGAGCGAAAGAGTGTTGGTTATGCCGATCAAGGCAATGATGATCGAAACGGCCAGCAGTGCATAGACCACGTTCAACAGGGTTGTGATGGACTTCACGATGCCAGAGGTGAACTGCTCTCGATCTTGGACCTTCATCGTGGGATAGTCCTTCAAGATGTCCTTGATCGGTTTGCGCAAAGACTCAATGTTGGTGCCAGGTTCGGCCAGGACCCCAAGACGAAGATCCGTTGGTTCTGCGGACAAAGCATCGATTGTTGGTCGGCTTACAAGCCATTGCCCACTCATGGCTGGGTCGTTGCTCAAGGCCACCACCTTGAGCTCTAGCTCCTTGCCGATGGCTGAGATGACCTTTACCTTGTCGCCGATGGCGAGATCTGAGTCTCGGGCCAGAGTGGAATCCACAACGATGGTGTGGTCGGTGAGATCTGAGAGTTTGCCCTCGGTCATTCGGACCGTGAACACATCTTCGAAGGTAGAGGTATCTATACCACCCAAGAAAACAGAGGGCTTATCACCATTGGGAAGGGTGATCTGTCCTTGGGTAACACCTATTGAAGTGACGGTCTTGACCCCATCGATCTTTGAGATCTCCTTTGAGGCACTTGGGCTGATGCCCGCAAGGTTGAACTGACTTACCGGCCCGATGATGTAGTCGCCCTGAAAGCCGTTCCCGATAGCGGTGTCGATTGAGCGCTGTGCTGAGTTGGCGAAGATCGTGATGAAAGCAACGAGCGCTACGCCGATGATCAGTGCCGAAGCGGTGGCTGCAGTTCTTCTCGGGCTGCGCACCGCGTTCTGGCGAGCCAGGGTGCCAGTGACCCCACGAAGCTTGGGCAGCGGAGACCCAACGACTCTCGCGATAGGTGATGCGATGATCGGCCCGGCGGTGAGCAGGGCGAAGATCAACAGAACCAGCCCCAGTCCAACTCCAGCAATGGACTCTGAACTTGGCGTGGCCTTGAAAGCTGGGAGAATCGAGATTGCCCCGAGAAGAATCAGGATCACAGAGCCGGCCATGCGAATCTTGGAATGTCCGGTGCGGTCAACTGCCACGTCACGAAGAGCTGCCAACGGTGGCACCCGAGTTGCGCGAACGGCGGGCGCTATGGCGGCGAAAGCGGTGATGAGCAGGCCCGCAATGATTGTGATCAAAGCAATGGATGGCGTGACCACCAGAGCTGCTTGAGGCAGACCCATCCCCGCGGCAGACATTGCCGAGTAGGCCCCTTTGGCCAGTCCTACGCCTACGAGAAAACCAACGACTGCAGAAAAGAGACCGATTAGTAGTGCCTCAACCTGTACCGAGCCGAGAACCTGATTACGTGACGCTCCTAGGGCCCGCAGCAGGGCGAGTTCACGGGTGCGTTGGGCAACGAGGATGTTGAAGGTGTTGGAGATGATGAACCAGCCCACGAACAAGGCGATCCCGGCGAACACCAACAGCATCGTGGTGAAGAACCCGAGCCCTTCTTTGACGCTGCTGGCATTTTGGGCGGAGGCTTCCTCTCCGGTGATGACGTTGATCCCATCTTGAAGTCGTGCCGCTTTCAGGTTCTCGACCAACTGCTGCGAGGAGGTGGAATCGTCTGCAATCACCGAGATTCGAGAAACCTTCCCCGGTAGACCAGCGAGTTGCTGGGCTTGTTCGAGGGTGGTGCCGATGAATGTTGCACCTCCAGCGGAGTCCGCTTCGCCGAACTTCGAGGCACCCACAAGTTTGAGCTTGATGGTCCCCTTGGGTGTGATCAGGCTGATGTCCTTGCCGACTTTGAGCTTGCCGCTTTCGATTGCACCTCGGTCCAATATGGCTTCACCGGGCTTGGTCGGGGCGCGCCCCTCAGCAACTTGGAACGAGTTGATATCGCTGTCCTGCTCCCAGGTGCCCACCACTGTTGGTGGACCCATGCCGCCCATTGGCTCGCCCTTGGCGTCCAGGAGAGTGAGCATGTAGGTCTCGATCGAGCCTTCGGCGGCTTTCACGCCTTCTACTTGTCGAACCTTCTCAACGATGTTGTCATCGAGGTTTGCTCTCTGAACACCATCTGTCTCGGACTCGAAGAGGACCTTGCCCTGAACAACGGCATCAATGTTTTCGCCCATTTTGGCGAAAAGGTCGTCGAAGACCCGGTTTACGGTGGCGGAAAGAACGAGGGTGCCTGACATGAAAGCAACCCCGAGAATCACAGCCACGCACGTGGATATGAGTCTGCGTTTGTGGGCCCAAAGGGACCTCAAGGTGTGGCGGATCACTTCAGTCCCCGAAGCCCTTCATGAAGTCCACGATCACATCAGTGGTTGGGTTGGTGATCTCGTGCACAATGTTGCCGTCGGCGAGAATCAGAACCCGGTCGGCGTATGAAGCCGCTACCGGATCGTGGGTAACCATGACGATCGTCTGGCCAAGTTCATCCACTGCCTGGCGCATGAAACCCAGGATTTCTCCGCTTGATCTGGAGTCAAGGTTTCCGGTGGGCTCATCAGCAAACACGATGGCCGGCTTGGAAGCCAGAGCTCGAGCCACGGCCACACGTTGTTGTTGACCACCGGACAACTCGCTGGGGCGATGGCTCAGACGGTCCTTCAAACCAACAGTGGCCACAATGCGATCCACCCATGTCTGGTCTGGGGTGGCACCTGCGAGCGACATCGGCAAGACGATGTTCTCCTCGGCGGAAAGAGTGGGGATCAAGTTGAAGGACTGGAAGATGAAACCGATCCGGTCCCTGCGCAGCTTGGTGAGGTCTTTCTCCTTGAGTTCTGTGAGGTTGGTTCCCTCGATCCAAACAGATCCGCCACTCAGGTCATCGAGGCCCGCTAGGCAATGCATGAGGGTGGACTTGCCAGAACC
>JAGQSI010000003.1 GCA_020439605.1 Acidimicrobiales bacterium
GTTATCAACCTTCTGGAGGAGAACTTTGCTGACGTTGTGGACTACGCGTTCACGGCTCGCATGGAGGACGAACTAGACGGCATCGCTGCGGGCCGAGTCCAACGTGAACCATGGCTCAACCGGTTCTGGTTCGGAGACGAAGCCGGTGAACAAACCGCTGAGCTAGCCGATGTGTCTGCGGGCTCGCCGGGGCTCGCCGCGTTGGTGGAACGAGGCAAGAGCGAAGCGATCGACCCTGCTGAGATCAATGTGGTGCGTCGGTTTATCACCGAGGACGGCGAAGAGATCGTGGTCAAGCCCGGTCGATATGGCCCATATGTCAAGCGGGGTGAGGACAGCGCATCGATCCCGGATGACCTCACACCAGATGAGCTCACTTTGGCCAAAGCTTTGGAACTTCTGGCTGCGCCAAGCGGCGATCATGCCATTGGCGAAGACCCAGAAACCGGACTGCCCATCTACGCCAAGGCCGGTCGCTTTGGGCCCTATGTTCAGCTCGGTGACATGCCTGAAGGTACCGGCAAGGGTGGAAAGGTCAAAGCTCAGGACAAGCCCAAGACGGCATCTTTGTTCAAGACGATGACCCTCGACAGGATCACTGTTGAAGAGGCGTTGCAGTTGTTGTCGCTACCTCGCGAGGTGGGCACAGACCCATCCGATGGTGGAGTGATTGTTGCTCAGAACGGTCGCTATGGCCCATACATCACCAAGTCATGGACAGATGCCGAATCCGGAGCCGAAAAGACCGACACCAGATCTCTTGAGAACGAAGAACAGATCTTCGAAGTGAGTTTGGAAAAGGCGCTGGCACTGTTGGCGGAACCTAAACGTCGTCAAGGCCAGTCCTCGGCCGGCCCGTTGCGAGAACTAGGTGTAGACCCGATCTCGCAGAAGCAAATGGTTATCAAGGATGGCCGCTTTGGCCTCTATGTGACCGATGGCGACACCAACGCGTCGCTACGCAAGGGTGATGAACTGACAACCATTAGCGACGAGCGGGCTTCGGAACTACTGCAGTTGCGTCGTGACCGGATTGCAGAAGGTGGCGGGCCAAAGAAGAAAGCCCCAGCGAAGAAGAAGGCTGCAGCTAAAAAGGCACCCGCCAGGAAGAAGGCTGCGGCCAAGAAAGAGCCAGCGAAGAATCAATAGCCGTATCCCGATTGAGTGGCGCTCATCGGATCTAGGGCGTTCCGTATCTCGCGAAGGGCTTGATGCTCAACGTCTTTACTCCAATCAACGAGGAAGTCCGCATTGACTCATCTGATTCCTCCGCTTGGGGTGGTAGTCCGCTACGCCTGAGCGAAGCCCCACAGTGCGAGTCGCGGCACCTCAAAAGACATGCACATCGATGTATTCGCAGTGGATCATTCCCGGGCCTGAACAGTGTTGGCGTGTGGCTCGTTGTCCGCGGGCAAGCGTTTGGCGCCGATGTTGGCTTCGTTGGTGCCAATGCTGCTCCGTGACGGCGAACTTGATCTGAGTGACCCTGGAGCTGAGTTGTTGATCTCGATGTCAGCAGCGACGATTGATCGGCGTCTGCGTAACGCTAAGGCCATGTCGGGGTTCACGGACCGTTCCCATACCAAACCCGGGTCGTTGTTACGGTCTCAGATTCCGATTCAGACCTGGTCTGAGTGGGATGAGAATCAGCCTGGTTTGTGGAGATAGATATGGTCGGCCACGCGGGTGGCAACAGTTTCATACCTGTAGAAGAGACTGGTTGGTGGTCTCGCATGATCGAGAACCAGGCGTCAGAGGACCGACGAGAAGGAGTCGATCGCGTCCCAGTCCTCGGGCTCCAGAGGACCCAACGCTAGGGCGACGACCTAATCGCTCACGGTGAGGCCGACAGCCAGGCCTTAGCTTAGATCCACCGTTTCGGTAGGGGCGCGTCCACCAAGAAGGCTCCTGAGGCGGGATTCTGTTGATGTCTTACGTCAACAAGCTCTCAACAACAGGAGGCACTTTCCCTGTCTACAGTTTCGCGCAGAATCGACCGGTTACCGTTAGGAGCGATCTTTGATCACGACGGGATTGTCGCCAACGCCGGGCTGGTAGTACCGGCGGCTTTGATGGCCCGGCTCGGCCTCGAGGAGCTGGTCGATTCCTGGGTGAACACTGGTTCATCACATCCTGGCCGCAAGCTCTTGACTGTGGTCGCAGCGGTGATCGCCGGTGCTACCCCACATCGATCACGTGAACATCCTGCGCTCTGGGGCGACCCAACGGGTCTTGGCGTTCAAGGTGATGGCACCCTCGACGATCGGGACGTTCCTGCGGAGCTTCACCTTCGGTCATGTTCGCCAACTCGACGCCGTCTTGTCGCGGGTGCTCGCTCGGACTTGGGCGACGGGCGCTGGCCCCGGGGCCGATCCATTTGTCGTCGATTTGGATTCGACGATCTGCGAGGTTCACGGCGAAGCGAAACAGGCTGCCGGTTACGGCTACACCGGAGTGCTTAGCTATGACCCGCTGCTAGCGACACGCGCTGGGACCGGCGAGGTGCTCTTTGCCCGAATGCGCGGGGGTTCTGCTAATACCGCCCAGCGGTGCGGCCCGTTTCGTTGACAAACTCACCGCCAATCTCAAAGCGGCTGAGTGACAGTAAGCGATGGATGTGTTAGTTTCGCCACAAAGATAGGTTTATCTAAGGAGCGGGCTGTGCGAATGCGTGAGATATGTCGATCAGTGTTGGTTGGTGTGCTTGTGTCGGCAATCGGGTTAGTGTCCTGTGGTGGCAGTGATGGTGGGTCTGAGTCTGTTGTAGGTCGTGTCGAGGGGTATTCGGCGTGGAAGGAATATCTGCTTAAGACCAGTTCGGATGCTCCGGGCACGGAACTAGCAGCTTCGAACGGTAAATTGTTGCTTGGTCAGATCGAGACATTTAGCAACGAGGGAGAGATAATCAATTCTGACTGGTTCCGTGTAGACATTGCTACAGGCCAGTCAACCAGGATTCAGCTCCCAGACCCTAGGCTGTCAATTCAACAAATACATGGTGTTGTTGACGGTTTTCTGCTTGTCGCCGAGAGATGTCCTGAAGGCCCTATTTTTGAGAGTAGTGAGTGTTTTGATAGCGAGTTCTATTTTTTGGGGGCAGAGGCAGAGCATTGGGTACCTGTTAAGACTCCGGTTGAATTGGGGTCCACTGATAGGGATGTGGTGTTTCGGAATATGACACTTGGTCTACAACATGGGTCGAATGTCTTGGTTGGCTCGACGATGCGTCCTGTCGGAAGTGGGTCACCTCCTGGAGATGAGTGGTTTGTTCTGCGGTGGCGTAATCAAGAATTGACTGTTGAAAGTACCCTTTCCCAAATGGTGGGATGGCCAGCTTGTATTGCTGGGGACAATCTGTACTCTTTCAAGGAGGACACCTCAGGGGTAACTGTTCAGAGTCTGACTGATATTGCTAAACGGAATCTCATTAAGTTTGCTGATTCTGTAGATACATGGCACAGTGGTGCGGGGCTAAGCCTTGGGTGTACTAGTCACGGAGCGTTCTTGATTTCTCGAGAACCGCGTCTTGGTGGCGAGGTGAGAGTGTTTCCGCTTGTTAAGGCTGGAGGGAGTCTTCTGCTCGATTCTATTACTACAGATAATTACATTGAAGAAGTAGCTTCTGCTGCAGACAAGATTGTGATTCGCACACGAGGATTACATGGTAAGAGCGTAGATACCGCCGTAGCTTTTACTTCTAACCTCAAAGAAGCCAAGCTTCCGGCTACTGTGGCCCACTCCGGGCTGGCTGTAGATGGAGCTAACGGAGACATCTACGCAGTGGGCCCACTGAGCAGTGCTATTTCTCGGGAGTCTGGTGGTACCAAATATTCGGTTCAAGACATACAAATTACCAAAATTTAGTCGATTTGCCTAAGTACAATTTATCGACTATCTTAAAGCGGTGAGTATGAAATGAATGGCACACTAATGCGAGAAGCTTTCAGGAGGGCGAGAATCCATGCGGTATGTATGATAGCAGTTTCTATCATGCCGGTATTCTCAGGCCTGCCAGCTGACGCGCAGACTATTACGGGTGTTAACCATCAAGTTCCACAGATAGTACAATTCAATACATGGGGTGGAAAGGGTAATGCCTCTAAGAGGTTCAATGCTGATATTTGGGGTCGTATTCTTAATTCGATAGTATCCCGCAATGTAAAGCCATACTTTCTTAGCTTAAATGAAGTATGTGCGAATGGCTATAATGCATTAGCATGGGACCTTGGGGTGGCTGGATTAGGGTATTCTAGTAGTAATACTTCAGGATACAGCATTTATCACACGGTTAGCCTTGGTAACTTCATGGGCGGCCAGATAGGTGAAGACCTCTATGGAAGTTGCGGAACCTGGTACGGTAATGCATTATTCATGCGCGGCGCTGAAAAGCCAAACACGGGTGGGGCTGGCTGGTATGACACGTCAATTCAGGGCTCCTCTGGGTATGGCGAGAAACGAAACTGGATCTGTCGCAGTTCAGCTTGGTCTGGGCGCTCTGCCTGTAGTACTCACACTCAGCCAGGCTGTCTACCCGGGTCAACTGTCCATCAGATAGAAGCGTATCGAGGGATAGGCGAGTTCGTGTCTTACGGATCAGGTGGTGTGTATGTCATGGGTGACTTAAACTGCGAACCCTATCTGTCTGGTTGGCAGGCAGCAGGTTTCAGTGAAATTCAATTGCCTAAACCACCGGGCGAATGGCATGAAACCACAGATCAACATGAAACTCTCGACTATATTTGGAGACGTAACACACCGGCCTTCTCTCTACCACCCTATATAGCCACCTCAGATGCTTCAGATCACCACTGGGTCCAAGCACATATCTAGTCAGATCGCACTGACATGCTTGACTTGCGGTCTTAACGCTGTAGTGGCTTTGACGGCATCGGCGACGTGTTGATGTCTGGGAGAGTTCGTCCGGTCTAGTCACGTTGTTCTGCGTCGTTGCGCAGCCCGATGACGTCGAGGAGTCGTGGGGTGCTACGCGGATTCCGGACTGTGGAGGCTGCATGTCCCATCGCCAGATCTGATCTAGCGCGAGATGTCGCCCTGTTTGAATCGCTCGGGGTTTGGTGCAGGGTTTTGGCTTGTCCCGAGGAGGACTGTGTTGAGTAAGACCCAAACTTGCTATTTGCCTGAGGTTCGTGAGAAGGCGGTGGCGGTGGTGTTCGACACGAGAACATCAGGGGAGTCGTTGAAGTCGGAGTGTCAACGTGTCTCACCGTTGGTGAGCGTGAAGTTCGCGACTTTCTATAACTGGTGTAGGAACTCGCGATTGGTTACTGGTGTGGCGGCTCGCAAAGCGCAGACGGTTGGCGAGTTGGAAGCCGAGGTTCGTTTGTTACGCAGAGAGTTGCGTGAGACGAAGCGAGCGAACGAGATTTTGAAAGCTGCAGCAACTCTTTTGGGGCGGAGATCGACCGCTAATCGCAGAAGTAGCAGGGTTCGTTCGAGCGAACCGCGAAGAATTCGGGGTCGATCCGATCTGTGAAGTCTTACAGGTCGCTCCGAGAACAATTCGTGCTCATCTTGTCGGACCGGCGTCTCAACGCAGTATGACGACGAGGTACTGACCGCGAAGATCGAGGCGTGTTACTTGGCGAACTATTCGTGTTACGGGTACCGCAAGATCTGTGCCCAGCTCGCCCGAGCTGACGTCAAGATCGGTTCGGATCGGTGCCGCCGTTTGGTGATAACTGCTGGGATACATACTGCCGTCGGGTCTCAGACCTGGACTTGGAGTCCGGGGCACGCCGCTGTAGGCGTCCTCAACCTCATCGAGTGTCCGGGACAGTCGCACCAGAGCCTCATCTGCATTCCGCGGGCGAGGACCTTGCCTCAGACGGTTGAAGACCTCGTTCAACCGATCGGACCGGAAGAGTGGCCCGCTTGGGATGGTTGTCTTGGGAACAGATCCAGTACTTGCCGCGTAACCGCCGAATCACCTCATCGGGGTGCAGGCCGAGTGCCATCAGGTCTGCCTCGACTTTAGCGATAAAGTTGAGGCAACATTGCTCGACCTCGCTCCATCCCATGGGGCGGGTGAGGGGTTGAGGAATAAACACCGAGTGGAATGTCCAGCCCCCGGAGTCCTGCACGATAGAGATCGAGCCGGCCTCCTCATACGACATCGAGTCAAAGATGAAGTCGATCCGATTCGGGGAATCGAGCCACACCAGCAAGCTGCGTGCGAGTTCAACCACTGGAAATCCTGGCTCATCAAAGACGAGCTCCTCGCGGCCGATCTGGCGAAAGTGTGCGTCCAAAGCTACCAAGCAATCTGCCTGGGTTGACCAGTTCAATTCATCGACGTACAGGTAGCCATACGTCATCTCCATTATGACCACCTCGCTTTGACCGGAAAAGCATTGAGGACGCGGCCGTCGTAGCCGTGGTTGATGACGTTCACTCGTCGCTTCGTGGCGGTACGCCCCTCTTGATCCGATCGACACTCGAGCACCAGTCGGTCCAAGCCGCGGGGTCGGTCTTGTTGGTGGGGTCGTTGTCTGTGTAGTGGTAGGGGTTGGTTTCGGTGGTGGTTCCGGCGATGCCGTCGAGGGGGTCGGGGGTGCCGTAAGTGCCAAGTCCCCTCCAAGGATCTCCCAGGAGTTGCCGTGGAGTCGGAATCGCCTCGACCTCACCCCAAGCCACGGGTCATCATCCAGCTTCACCTGTTGCACCGTGCTGGCCGGTCGGAGAGCGTAGATGGTGATGCCTGAGTGATCCTCACCGTCCTGAAAGACGGTGAGGATCTCCCGAGCGGGCGGCCTCATCCCACGCTCCACTTAACAAGCTGGTTCGCATTAGCATTATGGTGGAATCGACTTATGAACGCCGAGACCACAGTCCTGCCCCAATCTCCTGCTCAAGTGCAATCAGCCATGCCTGGACGGGAGAGTCGATCGGACGGTAGTAGCAGCTGGTTTCATGCAAATTGCCTCGAATATCGCGTCATCAAGCGCTGCTGCATTGAGCATTGCTAGCTCGCCAAGTGCCCTAACTACGAGCTCGACAGGCTCCGAGGTGCTGAATTCTGCAAGCTGCAGGCGAGGGGCTTGAGTATTCGATGTCCCAATCCTGACGAAGGTACCCGGCCAAGAACGACGAGAGGCTGTCAACGAGATCATCGTCACTCCGGGAACGCCGTCAGGATTCGGAAGCCGCCTGGCATGCTTGCACCGGGGCGCAATACGACTCGAACGGTCGAGGCCGACAGCACCAACGCTGACGACTGCAGAACGAGCGCGAGAACCACAAGAAGGCGCGCTGCCAAGACAGCGGTCGTCCTACGCAACGGCCGACGAGCGTCTAGGCCCTGGAACCAGGGCCCCTGACAACATCAGCGTTCACGGTCCTTCAGGATCCGCTCTGCCTCGAGATCGGAACGCAGTTCACCCTCGAGGCGCGAGGGAACACGCCACCACCAGCCTTGACCATCGCCCCCTGGGATCGGGACCTGCGACGGACCCGTCGCCTCGACGAATCTGGCGTCGATGGTGACCAGCTCAGGCTCGACGGTGCCTCGAACCTCATCTGACACCTCCTCGAGTACTAGTGCCACCCGGTCCCGTGTTGTTAGGTCGTTGGTGTACTCATAGATGGAGTCTCCGTATCCCCGCTCGACAGATACCACGAAGGTGCGCCACGAGGACGTGAGCGCCCCCATAACGAAGCATCCCGGCCCTGTTGTCGCAACTGCTTCAACGCCTTTGCCAGTTCGTTCTCAGCCAGGGGCCAAGCCATAGCGGAGGAATCACCCACCTCTGATCTGGTTCAGCCAGCACTGAAGGTCGTCGTGTGGCTTGAAATATGTCCGAAGGACGTTGTCCTTCGTGAGAACGGCAAACTCGTTCGTGGCTGACCGGTAGAAGAGTGCGTCCCCAGACTTGCGAACGAAGGTCTCGACGCCCGGCCCTCCCCTCGTGAGGTTCTGGGCCCCGCGCAGGTAGTCGACAGAGTTCGCGTATCCGAGACAGCGGCCACCCCCAAACCTAGGCAGAGTCGTGATGTTTGATGACCTTCGCTCCGACGAGTTCACGCGTAATGAGGCCGAGTTTCTGCTGGGTGTACAGCAGGTTTGTGAAATTGTGGTCAAGGTCTCAGATCTCCTTAAGGATTCTGAGTTCGGTAGGTGTGTCGAAACGGGCGTATCCGACCAGGCTGCGAACATGAGTCCGGTGCTCTTACTCAATATGTGAACCGCCGCCGACCCTAGTCTCAACTGTCTGCACAAAGATTGATTCAACTGATCGCAACCACAGGTAGAAACCGCCCGGCGCTAGATCGCCAACCTGGGTCAGCGAGTTCAAGAGGTAACGTCAAGACGCTATGGGTCGCTTTGTCGTGTTTGAAGGTGGCGAGGGGTCGGGCAAGTCCACTCAAGCTCGTCTGCTGGCGCAACGTTGGAACGCGGTGTTCACGTTTGAGCCGGGCGGTACGGCGGTCGGCCAGCAGCTTCGTCAGCTTTTGCTCGATCCAGAGACCGGGGATCTAGATGCTCGCGGCGAAGCGTTGCTAATGGCCGCGGACCGTGCTCATCACGTGGCCACCGTGATCCGCCCTGCTTTGATGCGAGGTCGAGATGTGGTCTGTGATCGCTACGTCGGGTCCTCGCTGGCATATCAGGGCCACGCCAGGGGGCTTGGATTTTCGGAAGTCCAGGTAATCAATGACTTCGCCACTGAAGGCCTAGCACCAGACCTTGTGGTGTTGTTGAGCGTGCCAGAAGATGTTGCCGCTGCGCGCTTGGCTCTCGCAGGTAAGCCCGACCGGATGGAATCTGCTGGGGTGGAGTTCCATCGCAAGGTGGCTGAAGGGTACGCGATGCTCGCTGCTCACAATCCCCATAGTTGGGTGGCCATTGATGGCACCGGGTTGATCGAAGAGGTTGAACAGCGGGTCAAAGCAATTGTGGAGTCCCGCTTTCCCCCAGAGGTGGCGCAATGAGTGACACGGCCACAGATGGGATTAGAAGTGCCTGGGATGACGTCATAGGCCAATCCGCAGCGGTCCAACTACTTCGCAACGCTGCGGCAAACAATGCTGCACATGCATGGCTGTTCATAGGTCCAAACGGGTCTGGTAAACGCGCAGCGGCGAAGGCCTTTGGTGGGGATCTACTTGCACACGATCTTGACGAGTCTGGCGACCTGGTTGGTGCTCAGCGTGTCCGTTCGCTGGCTCGTGAAGCCAAACATCCCGATCTTTCGATCATCGAACGTGAAGGTGCTCGGATCTCGTTTGATCAAGCTCGCGAGATCGTCAGGCAATCGAGTCTTTCGGCCACGGAAGGTCGCCGGAAGGTGGTTGTGTTATCTGATTTCCATCTGTTGTCCAACGAGGCTGCTGCCATCTTGTTGAAGACCATCGAAGAACCTGCAGAGGGCAGATTCTTCATCGTTCTTGCCGACGAGACGACCCCAGAGTTGGTGACAATCGCGTCTCGATGTGTGCAGGTCAGGTTCGCCAGAATTGCTGACTCCCAAATCGCTCAGCAACTGATGGGCGAGGGAGCTGACGAGCAGCGCGCCCAACAAGCAGCCTCGTTTGCAAACGGGAGTCTGGAACGAGCCAGAATCCTTGTGGAAGACCAACGCTTGGCGCTGCGCCTTGGCATGTGGCGGGATCTCCCAAGGCGTCTCAACGGCTCCGGCCATAGCGCTACCTCGGCGATCGACGATATTCGTGCTGCCATAGATGACTCGGAGGTGCCACTTCGAGCAATCCAAGATCGTGAGAAGGCCGAGATGGAAGAGCGCGTTGAGCGCTATGGGCAGCGCGGCTCCGCCAAGAAGGAACTCGAGGAACGCCACAAGCGCCAGTTGCGCAGGTTGCGTGGCGATGAGTTGAAGATGGGACTCGGGGTACTGGCGGGCACCTACAGAGACGAGATGTTGGTAGCTACGGATCCAACAGCGGCCATTTCGGCGATTGAATCGATCCAGGCGTTAGCGCAGGAGTTGGTTCGCCATCCAAACGAGGAAATTCAGTTGATAGCGCTGGCGTTAAGACTTCCGCCGCTCACCTGAACAGGACGTAGAACATGGTTCGAGCGGTGGCCCAGTACTGCTTCGACGTACCCGGGGACCGTTAGAGTCCAGGCGATGTCTTCCTGTGGTTCTTGCTCGCCTGCATGCGGCACGTCGTCGGTCAAGACCTAACCCCGGTTTTAGTAGACACGGCAACGCCCTTGTATCAACGGAACGAATTGATTCCAGCAGTCCTTTGCCCAAGGTGTCCACTTTGTTCTTGATCGAGTTGCCAAGGCGATGGCCTGCAACGATCGAGAAATCTCAAGCCTGATCAGAGCGATGTCACGCTCGTTGTCGAGTGAGTGATTTTGATGGGTACCTCTAGGGTTGCGGGGTGAATGACGGTCGCCCTGAGCCAGATGATGATCCATTTGCTCAGCTACTGGACCCGGAATTTGCTAGCGGTGCAGTTGTTCGTGAGCTAAGTGCTGAGGAGCGGCTTAGAGCAGCGCAGCGTTCGGTAAGGTCTGGTGAGTTGCAGATTCGACTCGCTGACGAGCAGGCGCAACAGAGAAGCATTCAGCGTCGCTCTAGGCGGCGAAAATGGTTGAGGCGTGGTGCGTTGATGGTGCTGGTATCGCTCGTGGCGTCCTGGGCGATCCGTTATCAGTCCAACGTGGAACGCTCGGGCACATCTATCGCTCAAACGACAAGCAGGCCAGTCAACTTTCCACCGGTTGATACCTCAGCATCCAAGACCCCGTTGGGTGTGCCACCGCCGGCACCCAGCGGTGATGGTGAGTACAGCTTCATGAGGACGCAACCCGATAGTGCGGACCCGGTGGCATGGGATCCGTGCCGGCCCGTGCGCTACGTCGTGAACTGGGATGGCGCGCCAGCGGGCGCGCAGGAGTTGGTGGACGCGGCAGTAAAGCGAGTGTCTGTGGCAACGGGTCTGGTGTTTCAATACGACAGCACCACAGATGAGACCTGGAGCAACGATCGTGAGCCGTTCCAGCCAGATCGTTACGGCAAGAAGTGGGCGCCCGCTCTGATCGCGTGGAGTACCGACAAGCAGGTCCCGGGACTAGGCGGCTACATAGCGGGGCTGGGCGGGCCGGCGCCGGTGAGTTCTCAGTCCGGGCAATTTGTCTCGGTTAGCGGCAAGGTGTTGCTTGATATCGAGGCGTTCAACTCAATGCTTGCATCGCCTGGCGGTGAGGCGCGCGCACGAGCAGTGGTGCAACATGAACTTGGGCACCTAGTCGGTCTCGATCACGTAGCGGACCCTCACCAGGTGATGTTCAGTGGAGGCTCGAGCGATCCGCCAACAGAGTGGGGATCGGGTGATCTAGCTGGGCTCCACGCACTTGGTAAAGGCGATTGTTTCCCTGACGTCTAGTCGTGGGGGATCCATCGACACGATAGGTAGAACGCATCAATGCCCAAAGGGCCTTGCGGCTCAGTCTGGGACTATCTCGTCGATTGAGGCCGTACCGTCTGCGCCAAGGGCAACGGTAACTGTGGCTGTAGCGCCGTCAGTGTCAGTTGCTTTGCAGGCTGTGGTCGTGTCTTCGTTTGCGGCAAGTAGTTCGCTCTCTCCGCAATCGATGCTTTGCAATTCGATTTCCTCATCGCGCAGAAGTGACCGGACGCTTGCCTCAACAAGATCTGTTGCATAAAGCGAACCAGCCATGACTGCTTCGTTGTTGTCGTCGAGCTTGAGGATCACTTCTGCTGTGGTTCCCTCAGCGCCCGTGGCGGTGCAGGTAACGCTCTCGCCTGCGCGGATCACCACCACGGGTTCTGTGCTGCAAGCAAAGGACTTGACCATCACGCTTTCAGCGTTGAGCTGTTTGGAGATTTCCGAGTCGATCACTTTTTGTTGATAGACGGCGCCTCGGACTTCGCTAGTGAAGTTGGTGTCGTCCTTGAATATCACGTCAATCAGGATGGTTTGGGTTCCGATCTTCAGATCGCAGGCGAACTTGGCATCCTTGGCGGCCTCTGCGTTCTTCGGGCACGAAACCGCTGGAAGGTCCTGGAGCTCAAGCTGTTCCTTGGCCTGTTTGGCGATTTCGTCGCTCACCTGGGTGCTGGTGGAACTGCAAGCCCCGAGAAGAGCAACAGCGGCGATGGCTAACCAAGCGAGGCGATGGCTAGGGGCGACAGGATGCATCTGGAGTCCTTCATGAAGTGCTGTTCTTAGGTGGCGACTTAGCGCGAATCGAGACAGTATCCGCCGAAGGCTGACCAGCGCGGCGATATAGCTCTTGCGTTGCCGGGAGTGCTTCTAAGCCATGAATCCGCCAACAGTGGTGAGGGGCTATCCCTGATCCTGCAGAAGCCCGGTAATCACCGATGGACCAACCGGTCTCCCAAGTGCGTAGCCCTGAACTCGGTCGCATCCAAGAGCTTCGAGGACATCGATCTGATCAGGCTCCTCCACCCCTTCTGCAACCACCACAAGCTCGAGTGCTTTTGCCATGCGGATCGAGGCGTCCACGAACGCTCTTGCCTGGGGAGAAGTTGTCAGGTCACGGAGAAAGGACTGATCGATCTTCACGATGTCGATCGGTAGATCCCGCAACTCCGACAGCGAGGAATAACCAGTTCCGAAATCGTCTAGGGCGACCTTGCAGCCAAGTTGTTGAAGACGCCGCAACGTATCCACCTCGCCGTGTTCTTGTGTGGCGAGGAGAGTCTCGGTGAGTTCTATAACCACGTTTGTCGGGTCTATCTCACATTCGGCGATGACGCTTCGGACATCTTCATAGAAGGTTGGCTCGCGAAGCTGGCGTGCGCTCACGTTGATGCTCACAGGGATGCGATAGCCACTTTGTTCCCATTGTTGGGCTTGGTGACAGGCCCTCGAGAAGATTTCACGTCCCAGCGAGACAATCGAGCCAGACAACTCAGCTAGCTGTATGAGTTCAAAGGGCGACACCGGACCCCTGGTGGGGTGGGTCCAACGCAAAAGAGCCTCAACACCCACCACACGGCGTTGCGTGGCGCTGAAAATCGGCTGATAGGCGAGTGTCCAACGTTGCGAGGTAAGGACCTCGCGTAGGTCTGCTTCGATTTCGAGACGTGTGGCAGACCGCTCGCCTAGTTCTTCATCGAACATCGCAAAGCGACCCCCGCCGGCCTCCTTGGCCCGGTGCAAGGCAATCTCGGCCGCTCGAAGAACCTCCAGGTGATTCTCACCGGTGTTTGCGAGTGCTATGCCAACGCTGCCAGTGACTCTTAGCTCGTGGCCATCGACGATGATTGGTTCGGCATAACAACCAAGTATTCGGTCTCCGAGCATGATCGCCTCAAACTCGTCTGGCACGTCGGTGAGCACCACTACGAACTGAGAGCCACCATGGCGTGCAACGATGTCCTTGGCACGAACCAGCTCCCCCAAGCGGCCAGCAATGGTGGACACGACATGATCACCGGCTGTGAAGCCGAAGGTTTCGTTGACCTTCTGGAGATGGTCGACGTCTGCAAATAGGACCCCAACCCGCGTTGGGCGATCGGTTGGGGCGATGGCTCGTTCCAACTGGTCCAACAACAGTGCGCGATTGGGAAGCCCGGTAGCGTCGTCATAAAGAGCGGCCCTGCGGAGTTGATCCTCAAGCTCTAGTTGCGCGGTCATGTCACGACACACGGTGCTGTATAGAGGTAGGCCATCATCTCCTGGACTTGGATGAGCTATCAGGACCTGGGAGATCGGGAACACGTGACCGTCAGATCTTCTCAAGCGGTTGTGGCCAGTCCAAGTGCCGGCACTGTGAGCGGAGCGGATGCCTTCTCGCATCAGGTCTTCGGCGAGTTGGTCCGGGAGGAAGTCATACGCGTCTAGCCCCGAGACGTCATTGTCCGACCCGACCCCGAGAAGTCGCTTTCCTACAGGGTTCAGGTAGTTGATAGTGCCGTCTGCGCCAACGGAGGCAACCAGGTCCGGGGTGGCTTCGACGATTTCGCTGATACGGGTCTTGGCTGCGGCTACATCTCGCCTGGCGCTCACCAGCGTTCCTGTGGCGATGCTGGTGGAGGTCAACACCGCCAACAGAAGTTGGAAGTCAGACCGGTTGAGTGGTGCATCTATCTGAATATGTGCCCCGGCGGTCATCACTGCACACAAAGCAGCAGTTGAGGTTGCCGCAGCGCCGATCCCATGTCTGACTGCAACAAGTACAAGCGGCAAGAACGCTAGGTACACAAAATGCATTGGCTGTGTGCCTACATCCATGACAACTACCGCCGTGAACGCTGGGGCAAACAGTTCAAGGAAGAGGAGCCACCTAGGCAGCTCGTCTTCGTGGTCTGAAAGCGAAAGGCCGTTTCCCTCAAAGGCCGCCTCTCCTACGAGGATGATTGCCGGGAGCAGACATGCAGCCCCAACCAGGTCTCCGATCCAAAAGATTGCGCCTTGGCTAAGCACCTCGTTTGGCTCCACAAGCCCAACCCAGACCTGGATAGCAATCCCCGCGAGCGTTGCGGCGCTAGCTGCAGCGATGAGGCCCAAGGCCAAAGTTCTTAGGTCTTCAATTGAACGTAGATCGGGATTCAGTCGGAGGTGGCGCAGAATCCACCCTCCGAGGCCATAGGCAACGGTGAGGGCAGCTGCGTTGACGATCAACCCGGCTATCCCATAGAAGTCGCCTAGTCCCATGATCCACGGTGTGGATATGAGTTCAGCCACGAATACGACTACGGCTGCGATCTTTGGTTCGAAATAGAACAGGCCGATCGCTACGCCGGCAGAAGGGAACCAGATGAGAGCAGAGCCAGGTAGTGAGATCTCGCTTGCCCACAGCGCTGCCAGTAGGTACGCGACAAGCCCGATGGCGCCAACAGCCGCTGGGTGACGAGAACGTTCGGCGAGAGTGAAACCCGAAGTAGTAGAGATGCCACGAAGTGTGCCACTGATTCTTGGTGCATGTCGTGGATCTGGGACAACAAGCCTGCTCATGCCAATTTGTGAGCGGCCCTATCCATTTGGGCCAGATGACAGCTACCATTGATGGGCCATGGCAGATCAAGCGACATTCTCCGAGCAGGCCATGCCTCTCATGAATTCGCTCTACACGGCTGCGTTGCGAATGACCCGCAACCCCGCAGATGCCGAGGATTTGGTGCAGGAGACATACCTGCGGGCCTATCGCGGGTTTGGTGGGTTCCAAGAGGGCACCAACCTCAAGGCCTGGCTCTATCGAATCCTCACCAACACGTTCATCAACTCGTATCGAGCCAAGCAGCGTCGCCCCGACGAGACAGACTTGGGTGAGGTTGAAGACCTTTATCTGTACCGCAGAATCGGTGGCCTCGAAGCGGCGCGCACCAGCCGTAGCGCCGAAGATGAACTCATGGACACCTTTAGCGAGGCCGAGGTCAAGAGCGCGTTGGAGGATCTTCCAGAGACCTTCAGAATGGCGGTTCTACTTGCCGATGTCGAAGGATTTTCCTACAAGGAGATCTCTGAGATTCTCGATGTTCCGGTCGGAACCGTGATGAGTCGACTGCATCGGGGAAGAAAGGCGCTCCAAAAGGGGTTGTACAACTATGCGCTCACGCACAACCTTGCCGAGCAAATCGAACAAGACCCAATACTTGACCCCGCTACCACCTCGGTAGGCGGGCGCTGACCAGGAACCATGGCCGAAGACTGCAACGAGACCCTGCGGGAGCTTTACCTCTATCTAGACGAGGAACTCACCGAGGAAGTGCGAGATCACATCGCGCGCCACCTAGACGAGTGTTCGCCGTGTCTTGAGGCCTACGACTTCGAGGCAGAACTTCGTATCGTGGTGAAAAGTCGTTGCGTGGACTCAGTTCCTGAGGAACTGCGGGCCAGAATCTCTCGTGCATTGGACCGCGAGAAGAACCCTTGATGCGCCAAACTTTCCAACCTGTGGCTCCACGGCCCTAGTATCTGAAACATGTCGCTCGCTGTAGAACATGTGTGGCACTTCTGGATTGCGGTCCCGCTCGCTGCGGGTGCGCTTCTGTTTGTTGTCGCCACCATCATCGGGTACCTCCTCAAGGTGGTTCGCCCGCAGCACCCCACGCGCCGCCAGCAGGTCTGACCCCTAGTGGCAGCGGTCGATTGGTCGCTAGCTGAGAAGGTCGCGGTTCGAGCTGCAGGCACAGAACCTTTCGCGCAGTCTTACCACTACGGATCGCTTGCTTCGGATTTCGAAGAACTCACCGCTCTGGCTGAAGAGCAGGTTGCTGCATGTACTGGCCTCCGTAGCGAAGCGGGCGCGGCGCGAGCCAGAGTCACCGACAGGCGAGGGTGGGTTCAGGCCAATGTGGCATCGTTTCAGCGGCTTTTGAGGCCGCTGACGGACCGACTCGAACAAAACCTGGCCCATAACCCGTTTGCTCCAGTGGCCACTCGGATCGCTGGGGCAGAAATGGGCGCGGTGCTCGGGTGGATGTCCACAAGGGTTCTCGGCCAATACGACCTGTTGGTCATCGAGGACGAAAACCCCGAAGATCAAGACATCGTGTATTACGTCGGGCCCAACATCATTGGGCTGGAGAAGCGTTTCGCGTTTCCCCCTCGTGAGTTTCGTCACTGGTTGGCTCTGCACGAGGTGACCCACCGGGCACAGTTCACGGGGGTGCCGTGGATGCGAGAGCATTTCCTGGGTCTTGTCTCGCAGACGGTCGAGACCGTGGATCCCGATCCCAAGCGAATCTTTGACGCTCTGGGGCGAGTGGCCACGGACCTTCGTTCCGGGCGTAACCCGCTAGATGATGGCGGGATCATGGCAGTGGTTGCGTCACCGCAACAGCGTGAGGTGCTCGATCAGGTGGCTGGGCTCATGAGCCTGCTCGAAGGTCATGGCGACATCACCATGGATCGTGCCGGAGCAGATCAGATCCCGAGCGCAGAACGCTTCGGTGCTGTGCTGCGCCAACGTCGTGACCAGGTCAATCCCATCGCCAAGATGATCCAGAAGTTGATCGGCCTCGAAGCCAAGATGAAGCAGTACGAGCAGGGTGAACGTTTCATCGAGATGGTGGAGCGTGAGGGCGGAACCGAGTTGCTGGACAACGTCTGGCTGGACCCCACAAACCTGCCCTCCATTGCGGAGATCCGCGATCCCCAAACATGGATCACTCGCGTAGCGCCAACGGTCGCAGCCTGACATCGGGACCCGCGTTGCAACCGAACAACGCGTTCGTGGCCCGCACCCTTGAACGGTGCAATTTTCCCGCAGAGGGAACAGAGGTGGATCTGGCTGTTTCGGGCGGTGCTGATTCTCTAGCTCTGATGGTGCTGGCGGTGGCAGCGGGATGCATGGTCACCGCGCACCATGTGGATCACGGGTTGCGTCCGGGATCTGATCGCGAAGCAGATCTGGTAGCGGAGGTCTCGGAACTGCTTGGCACGAAGTTCCGGTCTTGGAAAGTGGATGTGGGCGAGGGCCCAGATCTTGAAGCCCGAGCCCGTAAAGCCCGTTTTGAAGTGCTGCCCGTAGGTGTGTTTACCGGTCACACAGCCGATGACCGTGCCGAAACCATCTTATTGAATCTGATGCGAGGCTCGGGCCCTACCGGAGCGGTGGGGATCTCACGCAGTCCCAGGCGCCCGCTGCTCGATCTGCGCCGAAAGGACACAGAGGCGCTGTGCGATGCAGTTGGTCTTGTGCCATTCGAGGACCCGTCCAACCGTGACCCCAGGTTTCGTCGCAACCGGGTGCGCCATGAGGTGTTGCCTCTGCTCAGCAACATCGCGGACCGAGACGTTGTCCCGATCCTGATCCGCCAGGCAGACCTGTTCTCCGAGATCGATTCCGCCATCGCTAGTGCCGCTTCGGAACTGGATCCCACATCGGCCAAAGCCCTTGCACAGGCGCCCAAAGCTGTTGCTGGTACAGCGGTGAGGCTCTGGTTGGTGTCAAGTGGTGTAGGCGACGGTTACACCTTGGATGGTGCTTCGATCGAGCGGGTCCTAGAGGTGGCCCGAGGTCTGCACAAAGCAACCGAAGTGGCCGGTGGATGGCGAGTGTCTCGAACCCAAGGGCGACTTAGGGTGTCACCCCCGAGTTCGTGGCAGGATGGCGCCCATGACTGAGCTGAGCAGTGGGTACGAGAGCGACCCGCACCTAGGCCCTGTAGTCGTAAGTGCAGAACAACTGCAGTCTCGTGTCAAAGAGTTGGGCGCCCAGATCGCACGTGACTACGCCGGTGAGAGACCGCTGCTCGTGTGTGTTCTCAAGGGCGCAATCATGTTCATGGCAGATCTGTCCCGAGCCATCGACCTGCCAGTCGACTTCGACTTCATGGCGGTGTCCTCATATGGCAACGCCACCCGTTCAAGTGGTGTGGTGCGAATCGTCAAGGACCTCGATATCGACCTGACGGGACGTCACGTCATCATCGTCGAAGACATCATCGACTCGGGGTTGACGCTCGCCTACATGCGAAAGAACCTTCTGGCACGAGAACCAGCGAGTCTTGAGGTCTGTGCGCTGTTGCTTCGTGAAGGACTTCAGACCAAGGACCCTGACCTTCGATATGTAGGGTTCTCCATTCCGCCAGCGTTTGTGGTCGGTTATGGCCTAGATGTTGCAGATCGGTACCGCAACCTTCCCTACGTGGCTGAATACCGCGAGTAGACCCACGCACTAGCGTCGCTGTTCATGTCACTAATGCGCAGGCTTGCGATGGTCGGTTTTGCCGCGGTGTTGATCGTCGGGGCAACTGGCTGCGGTAAGGACGAAAAGAAGGCTGAGCAGAGCGATCGACCGCCGGTCAGCTTCGTGGACCCACCGGAAGGATCCATGAAACTCGGGCTGTGTCTCAGCTACCCGATCGCAGACATCAAGGAATTGATGGGAGGCAACCAGTACTTCAAACGTCTCATGCCAACTGCCATAGGTCAGGAAGGTGACGACGTCACCGGTGAGTCGTGTGCGTGGGAAAGAACTGACCCAAATGGGGCGACCAGCAATCTGCGCATTGAGGTCCGGGACTTCGGCGAGGACACCGCTGGGCTCGAGAAATGGTTTGCAGATCTCAAATCACAGGCCAAGGGATTCACGGCGATCGACGGGCTCGGCGACGATGCCTTCTCCGTGGTGATTGGCGAATCGCTGGTCCTGCAGGCTCGCTCCGGTCAATACCTGCTCACCGCTTCGAGCCAGGGCTCGGGAGGTCTTGCAGCACTCAGCGTTGAACAACTCACAGAACTGGCATTCAAGGGAATAGGGGCTTTGCCGTGAGCGAGGTAGATCAGCCAAGAATCGAAGCAGCAGTACGCGAGATCCTTGCTGCGATTGGTGAGAACCCAGATCGAGATGGGCTTGTCGAGACGCCGGGTCGGGTGGCTCGCATGTACGCCGAGATCTGTTCGGGGCTTCACGACGATCCCAAGAATCATCTCAAGACGGTGTTCGAAGCAGATCACGACGAGATGGTCATGGTTCGAGACATCCCGTTGTATTCGCTGTGTGAACACCATCTAGCGCCGTTCTTCGGTAAAGCCCACGTGGCCTACATCCCTAACGTGGATGGTCGTGTCATCGGCCTGTCCAAATTTGCTCGTCTCGTTGACGGCTTTGCTAGACGGCCTCAGGTTCAAGAACGCCTGACCAGCCAGATCGCAGATGCGATGCAGTCCAGCCTTGACCCACGAGGGGTGATGGTCGTGATCGAAGCAGAGCATCTGTGCATGTCAATGCGTGGGGTGAAGCGTGCCGGCTCCACCACCGTGACATCTGCGGTTCGTGGGCTCTTTCGCACAAACGTGGCCACACGAGAAGAGGCAATGCGCTTCATACAGCGTTGAACCAGCCGGCATCTCAGCCCGTCTGAAGGCCCCGGGCGTAGCTCCCAAGGGCCTCGATTTGACGGCCTCGGTAGGCTGTAGCCCCGTGCGACCGCTGGTCATGGGCATAGTGAACACAACGCCCGACTCATTTTCTGATGGAGGAGCCTTTCTCCACCACGATGATGCTGTCGCGCACGGGTTCAAACTGGTTGCCCAGGGAGCGGACATTGTGGATGTAGGTGGGGAATCCACTCGTCCCGGCGCCAGTGAGGTAGGGCTGCAAGAAGAACTCGATCGGGTGATTCCGGTGGTGCGCGAACTCGCTTCGGCTACACGGGTATCGGTGGATACCACCAAGGCCGAAGTGGCACGACAAGCGGCTGCAGCAGGCGCCACGATCTTGAACGATGTGAGTGCGTCTCTCGCAGAGGTAGCAGCGCAATGCGATCTCGGTTGGGTGGCTATGCACATGCAGGGCAAGCCACGCACCATGCAGATCGACCCCAGCTATCAAGACGTGGTGGCAGAGGTGACTGCGTACCTGGCCGAGCGGGCTGCTTTCGCCGAGAGTCTTGGAATATCTGAGGTCTGGATAGATCCGGGAATCGGCTTTGGTAAGACAGCGCAACACAACTGGGACCTGCTTCGGGCACTTCCCGCTCTGTGCGAACTCGGCTTTCCAGTGGCGGTCGGAACGAGTCGTAAACGTTTCTTGGCCGAGGTACTTGCCTCGGTAGACGACAACGGAGAAACGATCGAACCAGAACCGGGTGACCGGTTGGAGGGTTCGGTAGCAACGGCGCTGTTGGCAGCAGAGGCCGGCGTATCGATGTTGCGAGTGCATGACGTGGGCGCCACGGTGGCTGCGTTGGCGGTACTCAACAAATTGAACGAAGACAACGAGGCGACCACGTCGGTCGACCGAGAGACAATGGAGACAGTGAAGTGGCAGTGAAGGGAAAGTGGGCGCAAGGTATCGAGCCCCGCAACTTCCGATGGGTCATCAAGGACCGCCTAGCAGTGTGTGAGCGCCCCGGTGGTTACGGAGCCAACCATCGCCGGGTGCGTCGTCAAGAGGAGATCATCTGGGTTCGTGAACAAGGTTTCGCCCCGGTGATCTCGATCATTGCGTCGCCCGCCAACCTTCACAACTATGACGAACTCAACCTCCCGTGGCAGCACCGTCCATTCGGCAACCATGACGACCCTGAGCTCTACATGTCGGTGTTCTATCCCGAACTGCGTGCGCTGCTGGCCAAGCCAGAACTGAAGATTCTCATTCATGGCGAAGAGGTGGGCGACCGGATTTCCGGGCTGATCGCTGGCTACATCATCTGGTCAGGTCTCGTCCCTGAGGGACCGAAGGCCATTTCCTTGACAGAACGTCTCCTGCAGCGCCAACTCGGACCGCCAGCTCGTGAGATGGTTGCTCTGGCGCTCGCCAACGCCGCCCGTGACTGATCTGATCGAACTTCGCGGTTTGCGCCTTGTAGGTATCTGCGGGGCATTACCCGAAGAACGCGATCGCGCTCAGCCGCTGGAGATAGATCTCGATATCGAGGTTGACCTCTCACCGTCGGGTGTGAGCGACGATCTGGGAGACACCATCGACTACGGAGCTGTGTGCGACGTGGTAGCTGGGATTGTCGAAACCGGGAGCCCGCAGCTTCTCGAACGCCTTGCCCATCAGATCGCCCGATCGGTTCTAGGTCTTGATGCACGTGCACAAGCAGTGAGCGTGGCTGTTCGCAAATTGAGGCCTCCGGTGCCCCACGCCTTGGAGAGTTCAGGCGTTCGGATTCGTCGCTCGAGATGACCCGGGCGTTTTTATCCTTGGGGTCAAACCTGGGGGACCGTCAACAGTTCCTGTCCGAAGCTGTTGGTTCATTGGGTTCGAGCGTCAAAGCTGTTTCCCCCGTCTATGAGACAGATCCGGTTGGTGGTCCGACCCAAGGCCTGTTTCTCAACCTGATTGTGGAACTTGACACCTCGCTGTCTCCTCGAGAGTTGTTGGCGGTTTGTCATCGCCTCGAATCTGGAGCGGAAAGGGTTCGTACCGAGCGTTGGGGTCCGAGAACCCTTGACGTGGACATCATCTGGATGGATGGTGTGCAGATGGCAGAACCGGATCTTGAGGTGCCACACCCAAGATGGCAGGAAAGGGCCTTTGTGCTTCGGCCTTTGGCCGATCTGGCCCCAGAACTGGTGGATGGCGACGTATTGGCCAGATCACAAGGCCAGGTCAGAACCTTTGGTCACCTTCCTGGCTGGGAACCTGCTTCGCAGTGAGTCTTCCCCCTCGTATCCGTCTGATCGGCAAAGGCCGAGCCGCTATGTCTTTGGCCCGCGCCCTGGACCGTGCTGGCTGGCAGATCATGGGACTGCTGGGCAGAACTGATGACTTTGCAAGCGCAGGTGCCGGGACAGATCTGCTGGTTCTGGCGGTGCCGGATTCGGCGATCGCGACGGTGGCCGAGATGGTGGAGCCCGGCGATGCGGTAGTGGCGCACATGTCGGGCTCACTGGGCCTAGATGTTTTGTCACCGCACGCACGCCGTGGTGGGGTGCATCCTCTGGTGGCTCTACCCAACGCTGAAGTAGGGGCCAGCCGCCTGGTAGGCGCATGGTTTGGCGTTTGTGGAGATCCGATGATGGCGAGGGTTGTCTCTGATCTTGGTGGACAGTCCTTTGAGGTGAGCGATGAACAACGCGCTGCATATCACGCAGCGGCAGTGGTTGCCTCCAACCATTTGGTGGCACTCATGGGTCAGGTTGAGAGGATCGCTGAGGGCGTCGGGGTGCCTGCGCAGGCGTATGTACAACTAGCTGCCGGTGCCTTGGACAACGTGGCTGCGCTAGGGCCCGCAGATGCACTGACTGGCCCTGCTGCTCGTGGAGACTGGGAAACGCTGGTTAGACACCTACATGCGATAGATCCATCGGAGCGGCCCGCTTACCTGGCGTTGGCCGATGCGGCTCGGCGCCTCGTGGACGGTGGATCGCTGCCGGCCGAGGTGAAGGATCTCTTCAATGGTTGATGTGCATCGTAGTATCGATGGATTTCGTTCGACGCTGGACAGCCTGAGGCGCGAAGGGGCCACCGTTGGGTTCGTGCCCACCATGGGCTACTTGCACGAGGGTCACGCATCGCTCATGAGAGCGGCTCGGCGCGATTGCGATGTGGCAGTGGCCAGCATCTTTGTGAACCCTTTGCAGTTCGCTGCGAGCGAGGACCTGTCCACCTATCCACGAGACATCGATCGCGACCTAGACGTTTGCTCAGGAGCAGGGATATCTCATGTCCTTCACCCAAGCGTGGAGGAGATGTATCCCGGGGGGCCGGTATTGACCTCGGTGTCGGTCTCGAAGATCACCGAACGTTTCGAAGGCGCGAGTAGACCCACCCACTTCTCAGGGGTGGCCACAGTTGTTGCCAAGCTGTTTTCGATAGTTGGGCCCTGTCGTAGCTATTTCGGTGAGAAGGACTTCCAGCAACTAGCTGTGGTACGACGAATGGCCAGGGACCTGTCCATGCCGGTCGAGGTGATTGGGTGTCCGATTGTTCGTGAACCCGATGGCTTGGCCATGTCGAGTCGCAACGTCTATCTAGACGCAGCCCAACGCGACGCTGCCCCTGTTCTGTACCGGTCGCTTCAAAGGGCTGCATCACTCGCATCGACTGGTGTGCTCACATCAAGTGATGCGCCAAGCGTGAATGAAGTTGAGTCTGTAGTGGCAGATGCCATCGCAGCGGTGCCCGAAGCCGAGCTTGACTATGTGGCGTTGGTTGATGCTCTGACGCTCGAGCCGGCCCATGCGGTGGGTGGGTCACAGCGCTTGTTGGTTGCAGCACGCTTCGGATCAACACGCCTTCTCGACAACATCGCCGTGGGCTGAAGCTCTATTCACGCCGTCCACCCGATCGTCGCGATTGTTCTGGTACAAAGTTTGTGAGGCAGAATAAGGGCACAACGCTTTCGGGGGTGACCGCATCGTCGGCATCCACCATTTAGGAGGCTGCCATGCAGCGACGAATGATGAAGTCCAAGATTCACCGCGCCACCGTCACGGATGCGGATCTTCACTACGTGGGTTCGGTGACGATCGACCTCAATCTCATGGACGCAGCAGACCTGCTCGAACATGAGCAAGTGGCCATTGTGGACGTGGACAATGGGGCCCGCCTCGAAACCTATGTGATCGCCGGAGAACGCGGGAGCGGCGACATCTGCTTGAACGGTGCAGCCGCACGGCTGGTCAGCCCGGGGGACCGGGTCATCATCATCAGCTATGCGGATTACAACTCCGAAGAACTCCTCAGCTACCAGCCAGCAGTAGTTCACGTGGACACCGCCAACCGGATCGTGGATCAGGCTGCTGCAGCGCTGATCGCTGCGGCTGATGGCCCGCCACCACGGCGTTACGTCGACATCGTCGCTTCCAACTGACCCAAAGTTCGTCGCGGCCCAACGCGACGGGACAAACTGCAACGATGAACCCCACGGAGCTCGACCTGCTCGTGCTTGGCAGTGGCGTGGCCGGATTGTCGGCCGCTGTGCGCGCTGCAGAAACCCACAAGATGCGGGTAGGAGTACTGACCAAGGGCGAATTGCCACAGGCAACAACTCGCTGGGCCCAAGGCGGAGTGGCTGCTGTGTTGCATGGGGACCCGGACAGCACAGACCTTCACCTTGCCGACACACTGGCTGCGGGAGCGGGTCTATGTGACGTGGAAGCGGTTCGGGTGTTGGTGGACGAGGGGCCGCATCGGGTTGAAGAACTCATCGCAATGGGGGCCATCTTCGACCGAGACATGCACGGCAAATTGGAACTTGCCAGAGAAGGCGGCCACACCCTTCCCAGAATTGTTCACGCCGGCGGCTCGGCAACTGGAGCAGAGGTGGAACGAGCGCTGGTGGAGGCGGTTCAGGCCACCATGGCTGTGATCCACGAGCATGCCTTCGCTCTGGAACTCATCGTCGAATCACAGCGATGCAGGGGAGTTACCGCACTGTTTGCTGATGGAACGGTTCACGAAGTGCGTGCAACCAACGTCTTGTTGACCACTGGTGGAGCAGGCCAGATGTACTCGGTCACCACCAACCCGTTCGAGGCCACAGGTGACGGTATCGCCATGGCATTGCGTGCCGGAGTGGCGGTGACAGACATCGAGTTCATTCAGTTCCACCCCACAGCGCTTTCGGTTGAGACAATGCCCAGACCGCTGCTCACCGAGGCGTTGAGAGGCCACGGCGCCTTGTTGCGAGATTCCACCGGCGAGCGTTTCGTGGATGAAATGGCACCCCGTGACGTGGTTTCTCGGGCAGAGATCAGACGCATGGTGGAACTCGGGGACAACCACGTATACCTCGACGCCACCGGGCTCGACGGGTTCAACGAACGTTTCCCCAACATCGCCAAGGAACTACGTGAACTGGGCCTCGACCCCGGCAAGGATCTCTTGCCGGTTGCGCCTGCTGCTCACTACACATGCGGTGGGATCGTCACAGATCTTCGAGGAGCGTCATCGCTGCCGGGGCTGTGGGCGGCCGGTGAGGTCTCGTGCTCTGGGGTTCATGGAGCCAACCGTCTGGCCTCGAACTCGCTGCTCGAAGGAATGGTGTTTGGTCCAAAAGCGGTCGAAGCAATCGAGGATGGTGTTTCAGGTCCTGAGGCCTCCGGCGCAATGCGCTCGGTCCTGGGCGTGGATGGTGATGGTCCAGACCGTGGTGCTGGTGGAGTGATCGGAGGAATGATGACTCACCTAGAACCAGTAGAGCCTGCAGATATTGACCTGTCGGCTCAACGCACCCCTGATGCTGTTGGAGATTCGAGGAGTCACCTCCAGCACACCATGACAATGAATGCAGGGGTGCTGCGAGACCGAGATTCCCTTGAAGCCGCGACGAAGGTAGTGGACAAGGAACTTGCCCTAGCGGTTGGCAACAGCGTCGCGGACTGTGAGATGCGCAATCTCGCAACTGTTGCTCGGGCCACGGTGGCTGCTGCGCTCAAACGCGAGGAAAGTCGCGGTGCTCACACCCGCGAAGACTTCACGGAGACCCGTGAAGAGTTAGCCAGGCGAATCGTTTTCATTTAGGAACCCCGCAATGACAGATCCTTCGACCACCGCCAGTGGGCACGGCCCCAATTGGTATCCAGACCCCATGGGGCGCCACGAATACCGCTGGTTCGATGGAACCAACTGGACCGATCAGGTGAGCTCTCACGGCCGACAGGGCACCGATGCGCTGGCCCCGCCGACTCCAGGGCCAGTGGGGCCGGGCAATGAACAGGTGGCACGAGATCTGAAACGTGCAGGCGTGCAGTCGGGAGCGGTCCAGGGGGGAGGCTCGCTGTTCACAGAGCCGGTCCTGGTGGTGAATCAGAAGGCCAAGTTCATCGAACTGAACAATGAGTACTCGATCTCGGATCAGCACGGAAACCAGATCGGAGCGGTGCGCCAGGTTGGCCAGAGCACGGCGAAGAAGGTGATGCGGGTGCTTTCTTCAATGGATCAGTTCATGACCCACAAGCTGCAGGTGGTGGACGCCAACGGACACGTAGCGCTCCAACTGACTCGTCCGGCCAAGTTCATCAAGTCCAAGATCGTGATTCAGGACGGCTCGGGGCGAGAAGTGGGCACGGTGGTGCAGGAGAACGCGGTCGGCAAGATCCACTTCGGGATCATGGTTGACGATCAACGAATCGCCTCCATCAACGGCGAGAACTGGCGCGCATGGAATTTCAACATCCAGGACAGCCAAGGCACCGAGATCGCAAGAATCACGAAGACCTTCGTTGGTCTCACCAAAGCGATGTTCACAACCGCCGACAACTATGTGGTGCAGATACATCGTCCTTTGGAGGAGCCGCTGCGCAGCCTCGTGGTTGCTGCAGCGGTGAGCGTTGATACTGCTTTGAAGCAGGACAACCGGGGTTTCAACTAGGTCGTGTGGAAGGCTCTTGACCAATGGCTATGTCTGCTCCCATCTCTGCAATCAGACCAGTGGTCACTGCGGCCCTGGCCGAGGACCTGACACCTCTCGGTGATATTTCGGCCGCGTTGTTGCCCCAAAGCGCCATGGCCAACGCACAGTTCGTTGCCCGCACCGATGGTGTTGTGGCCGGGCTCGCGTGCGTGGACGAAACATTTCGGCAGGTGGATGGCGCTATTTCGTGCGAATGGAAGGTGAGCGAAGGGGACCGGGTTGCGCCCGGCACCGTGCTCGCTGTGGTCACCGGCCCGCTCGCTTCGGTACTCACAGCAGAACGCACCGCACTCAACCTGATGGGTCACCTCAGCGGCATCGCAACCCGCACCCGTGCGTTCGTGGACGCAGCGGCCCCGTTGCGGGTGTGGGACACCAGAAAGACCACACCGGGTCTTCGGGCGCTGGAAAAAGCGGCGGTGCGCGCCGGTGGCGGGCGCAATCACCGCGGCAACCTCAGCGACTGGGTCATGTTCAAGGACAACCACCTCACTGTGCTCGGCATCAACGCCGCTGTGGCCAGTGCCAGAGATGCGTGGCCGGGGCGCACCGTGCACGTGGAGTGCGACCGGCTCAGCCAGGTCCAAGAGGCATTGGATGCCGGCGCCGATGCCATCTTGCTGGACAACATGGCCCCAGCTGAAGTGAGCGATGCCGTTGCGTTGGCCACCGCACACGCCACCGAGAACGGGACCCGCAGAGCACTGCTCGAGATATCTGGTGGCATAACCATCGACAACGTCGGGGGTTACAGCCACACCGGTGCTGACGTGGTGTCGTCGGGTTCGCTCACCAATTCGTCACCGGTGCTCGACATCGGCCTGGACATCGACGTGCAAAGGCCCGAAGGGTCCTAGACGATGCTTCTCGCCATCGACATCGGTAACACCCAGACCGTGATTGGCCTGTTCGGCGATGATGACCACGCCCCCAGCTATCACGCCCGCAACGATGAACGTCACGGCCGCGTACCTCCGGCCGAGGCAGGTCTGCTCGACCACTGGCGCATCGCCACCAACTCGGAGCGAACCTCAGATGAGCACGCGTTGATGGTGCAGGAGTTCCTCGGCTTTCACGGGTTCTCGTTCGACGATGAC
>JAGQSI010000399.1 GCA_020439605.1 Acidimicrobiales bacterium
ACCAGCAGGACGTTGGTCAACGCAAAAGGCCCATGACGGGCTACGGAGTGGGAGGAGGTGTTGATGTAGTTGATGTCGTCTATCCAAGCCGCTCAGTTCCGGTGATGTCGACATTGGTGACCTAGGACCTGTCTATTCGGGTCAAAGGTCCTGGTTTCAGGGCCCTATTGGTTCATGTCCGCATGGGGGTGGGGGCCGGCGGGGTTACCACTGGTGGCTCGCTGCGGTTGAGGTGAATTGCTCTTCTGTCGAGTCTTTCGCCAGTTGGGGTGGACGCTACGGGTTCTTTGTAAGTGAAGTCCCGATTGATGGTCCTGGCTTTGAGCTTCTTACGAAGTTTGGCGATCGAAGGCGCACAGTTGTGCTTGCTGATCGGCTTTGGAGGGTTGATGTTGGAAAGGTCGGTGCCTGACGGTGTTGAGAACCGAAGCGGGTTGGCAGTGATGTCGAGCAGTCCCTGATGGTGGAGGCGATGGTGGGTGCCGCACAACGTGGAAAGGTTCTCTAGATCTGTGGTTCCGCCGTCTTCCCAATGGACGATGTGGTGGATTTCAAGGCCCACTGTGGTGTCGCATCCTGGCACTGTGCAGCAGTGGTTATCTCTAAAGAGGATGGCTCTGCGTAGCTTCGGGCTGATTGACCGGGTCTTGCGTCCGACGCTGAGCGGTTCTCCGGTGTGGTTGTGTAGCACCGACTCGAAGTTGAAGTCACACAGAATCCTCTGGCGCTGTTCCTTGGGCAATGGCTGGCCGTGCTGGTTGGTGAGGCAGAGCTCGCCAGAAGCTGTGGCATGGATGTGGTAGTTGACCAGATAACGCTCGCTGCTGGGATGGACTGCTTCGCCTGCTTGGAGTGCGGTTTCACATAGTGAGCGCAGGGCATCTATTCGACTCGGAGCCTTCTTCGCTCCGACTGCAGAATCCTCGGACCCGCCAGCACCACTGCCGTCTCCAGCGCTACTACCGCCACCAGCGCTACTGCCTTCTCCACCAGGGTTGGTTCCATCTGAGTTTGAGTTCCTGGCCTTCTTGGCTCTCTTGGCAGCGGCTTCCTTGTCCAGCTTGTGTTGGTTGAACAGGTCATCTCGCATTGCCTGGAGAGCCTTTTCGAACAGGTCTGCATCGTCGAGACCTATGCGTGCTCGGATGTTGGCTCCAGTTTCATCACGACTGATGGAGAGCGAGTTGGGTGGTGGCGGCTTTGGGTCCTTCTTGTTGCTGTAACACCCGACGATGAGCCTGAGCTGCGCCACTGAAGCCGACAGCGCTACCTCTGATGCACATTCTTCGTATTCGGCTGGGCACAGTTGAGCTATGACATCTGCTTGTTCCAAGGAGATCTTGCCAATACGTAGTTTGGCGAGCGTCTCGGGAAGTTCCTGATGTCGCTTGGCCAGGCGACAGATCCGATTTGCAGTGGTTCGAGACACGCCGGCCTGCCACGCAACGTACTGACCACAGGTATATAGCCCAGGCCCTACATGGTGCTGTTCGTCCATGGTGAGCACAGTTAGATCCACCAGACGCCCGTGGGCGGCGTTCACAATGCCAGCTACGGCGGAGAACTCTTCGGTTGCGGCGCGGTAGATGTCGACGTCGTCCTGCTTGCCAACTGCACGGCCACCTACACCTGTTCCACCTACACCTGTTCCACCTGCACCGCTGTTGTCAGCATTGCGGCGAACATCAGAATGGGCAGGGAAGCTGTGAGCACCCCCTTCAATGATGGTGGTATCTGTAGGTGGATTGAACATGCATAGGACCTTAGTGGATCGAACAA
>JAGQSI010000400.1 GCA_020439605.1 Acidimicrobiales bacterium
AGACATGACCTCTACGCCTTCAACTCGTTCTTCGATAGAACCGAGAAGGTACTTCTCAACGTCATCGTCGCCTTCGTAGCGAACGCCAACCACCACTCCGGGCTTTACCTCGTTGGCTTCTGCTTCCTCCACGATCACCGCGTTCTCAAGGAGATTTGCCAGATGAGCGATACGCCCAGCCATCTTTCCCTGTTCCTCCTTGGCGGCGTGGTAGTCGCCGTTCTCAGATAGGTCTCCCAGCTCCCGAGCTGCCTCGATCTTTCTGGCAATCTCGATCATCCCGACGGTGGTGAGCTCGGTGTGCTCGTCCTGGATGCGGGCGAAAGCGGCTTGAGAGAGGTGAACACTGTCTGCAGGCATGGCGGGACACTTTACAAAAGTTCAGCGTGGTTCTCGCCTCGGTTCAGCAACCCACTGGCCACAACTAGTGCCACGATGGGGCCAAGCAGTAGTCCTGCGGCCTCCCCCGGGTAGTTCTCTGTGAGGTAGCGCAAGGTATCCACGAAACTTTGAGCACCGGTCCACAGCGGTATGTCAACAAAGAGTCCAGCGCTGCTTGCCTCGTTGATCGCCAAGGACCGATCAATGAACGTGATGGTCACAAAGATCGTCGCTGCGCTCAACGCTGCGGCCAGCACGGCCGGCTCCGCGCCGCCACGCCGAGTCCCGGCTAGCACTCCTTGACCCACAATGAAACCGACAACGACTGAGCTGTAGGCCCATGCCGTACCCATTCCGATATGGGAACAAAGCGCCCACCAGATCACACCGGCCAGCCCGCAAGCTGCGGTGCCGATAAGGAACCCATCTCCAAGGTGTGGTGTTGGTTCGCGTTTGTGCTCCACCGGGGCCGAGAACCTTGGACTCATCGGCGAGTTCCAACCGTGGTGCGGCGCCGGAACCGTGGGAGGCTTACCCATGAACCCAAAAGTACCGCAGAAGTAAAACCTTTGTGGCAGAAGTGGTGTGGCCGCCTACACTTGCGGACATGTCTCGTCCACAGCCGAGCATCGTAATTCGCTAGCGCACGCCGTGATCGGTGTGCGCTTGAGGCCGTCCACCTAGGTGGGCGGTTTCGTCGTTTATGGGGCTTCCTGTAGTAGGGGCTCCAAGAAGTCCTTCACCAACTACATCGGAGCAAACAACGTGGCACATCGCATCGCAGTCATTGGCGGCGACGGAATCGGTCCTGAGGTAATCGCCGAGGCCCTCAAAGTGGTGCGTGCTGCGGGCGTAGCCATCGAGACTACGGACTTTGACCTAGGTGGTGCCCGATACCTCAAGGACGGCACCGTCTTGAGTGATGAGACTCTCGACGAGCTTCGCTCTTTCGACGCGATCCTCCTCGGGGCCGTCGGGACACCAGATGTTCCCCCCGGAGTGATCGAGCGTGGCCTGCTGCTCAAGATGCGTTTCGCTCTGGACCAATACGTCAACCTGCGCCCATTCGTGCTGGCCGACAAGAACATCGACTTCATGGTGGTTCGTGAGAACACCGAGGGAACCTACGCAGGCGAGGGCGGCTTCTTGCGGAAGGGAACCCCCAACGAGATCGCCACACAGGGATCGGTCAACACCCGCCTCGGAGTGGAGCGTGTAATCCGTTTCGGATTCGAGTTGGCCCAGAGCCGTGCGCGCAAGCACCTCACCATGGTTCACAAAACAAACGTCTTGACCTTCTCCGGGGACCTGTGGCAGCGCACCTTCGATGAGGTTGCCCAGGAATATCCCGAGGTCACCACCGCTTACAACCATGTAGATGCCGCCTGCATCTATTT
>JAGQSI010000401.1 GCA_020439605.1 Acidimicrobiales bacterium
CTCGTTCGTGCTGTGGTCGCCGGTACTCGTTCAGCAGGTGACTGGAGACCCGGGCAATATCACTGCGATAGTTCAATACGCACGCACATCGGACTCTCCATCACTTGGCTGGGGCAAGGGGATTCGTCAAGCAATCCGCTCACTTGGCTTGCCGCCGATGTTTCTTCGTGATGACCTGCGTGGCGACGAGATCTACAACGGTCCGATCGCTTGGTACGAGATGGTGGTATCTGCCGCCTCATATGGTGTGCTCGCCGCCACCGCGGTAGTGGCACGCAACCGTCGAAGGGCCTTGTCCACCCTTAGCGCTTTGGTGATAGCGGTAGCGGTTAGCGGGGTATACAACGGGTCCTCGGTGCCAGATTCCATTGAGGCGTTCCGAGCCAACTTCTACCGCTGGACCTACTTGGTGTCTTGGCTGGGTCTCATCGCGCTTGGTTGGGTAGCAGCGCTGGCACTTAGGCGCTATGTGGAAACAGCCCCGATGGTTCGGTTGGCTCCAGTGGCTATGGCTATTGGGCTGCTCGTGCCTACCGTCGCCGTTGTCTCTACATCCGGATATGACGACAACAGGCGAGACCAGGATGGGTTCGGGGCGATGGCCGAGGTGAGTGACGCGGCGATCGCTCGAGCCCGTGAACTCGATGCCAAGCGTGTCACGTTGGTTCCTCGGGGAGTGTCCGCTGTGTTGGCCAGCACATCTGCGCTTGCCATGGCACTGGAATCTGCTGGGTTCGAGGTAGTGGTTCCCCCTGAGCTCGAGGCACGATTCTGGGGTGAGCAACGCATGCTCTATACAGGTGCAGACCCTGGGGAACTGATCTTGCAGTTGGTTACTTCGGCTGGGCCTACTCCGTCGGCACCGGGCGAAGTGCTGGCGCGGGTGGAGATGAACGCCAGGGCTCGCGAGATCCTTGACCCGTTGGTTGAAGCCACGAAGGGCGTGCAGGTCGAGGTGAGTAGTAGTGGCGAGAAGCTCCTGGAGGAACGCTTCGAAGACGAAGCCGCTCGCAACTTCGTGCGAGATGCAATGGCCGGGATTGCAGCGAAGCCACAAGACGTTCTCTCATCGCCACAGGCTCTGGAGTTGATCGTTGCGGGATACTACGAGCAGCCCAGCTTCGATCTGGGGCAGATCAAGGCCCTTCAGGCTCTGGTGCCGCTCACCAAGGTCAACGATGACGATGTCTTCGAGTTGCGAGAGATAGACGCCGAAACCCTCGGTGAGTTGGTCCCATCGTGGATCGAACACTGACCCGATCTATTTGCAGCTAGAGTGCATTTATCTGCGACGGACGTCACAGATCAAGCAATCATCAAGGGGACAATTTTCACCTATGAGCCTAAGGGGCGTAGGTATTGAGCTGAAGTCCATCACGGCGTATGTGCCGGCGATGGTGGTTATTGGCGTTCAGCTTTTGTGGTTCCCGACCGGGATCGGGCCGTGGACTCTTGGTGTAGTGGTCGGACTACTCACAGCGTTGGTCGCTCTTGGGCTTGCGCTCATCTACCGGGCCAACCGAGTGCTCAACTTTGCTCAAGGTGACCTCGGGACGGTTCCCACAACGCTGAGCGTGGGACTGATTGCCTTCTCGGGCCTGCCCTACCTGCTTGGACTGTTCCTCGGGCTCGGCGCAGCAGTTGTTCTTGGTGCTGTGGTGGAATTGGCCATCATCCGCAGGTTCACGAGAGCGCCTCGTTTGCTGCTCAGCGTTGCCACGATTGGTCTATCGCAACTCCTGATGGTGGCTGGGTTGTTGTTGCCTCGCTT
>JAGQSI010000402.1 GCA_020439605.1 Acidimicrobiales bacterium
CTGGGAGTGGTACTTGGAGCTGCACCCCTAGGTGGAAGCCTGATCAACGGCAGATGGCGAACCCCTACCAATGACTATTCCGTGGCTCTCAACGATCTGTTGTCGGACCAATCCGATGGTCCCTACAGGGTGTTATGGCTCGGAGACCCTGATCAGATCCCAGTGCGGGGATGGCGATACGACAACCACCTCGCCTACGGCACCTCAGACGATGGTCCTCCAACCATAAAAGATCGATTCGTCGTGCCGGACTCTGGTGCTACCCCGCTGCTCGCAGAAGCGTTGCGCGCTGGCGAGCAACACAGGACCAGCAGAGTCGGACGGCTACTAGCGCCGATGGGCGTCAGATATGTGATCGTCCAGAACCAACTGGCTCCTTCAGGCAGCGAGGTCGCAACAGCAGAAGGAACTCTCCCAATGCTCGACGTCCTTGCTCAGCAACTCGACCTTGAGCGAGTTCCTGTCACCGATGGTCTCACGATCTACAGAAATTCGGCGTGGATACCGATGCGAGCGGTATTGCCAGAGACCGAGAGCGCTGGCGTTAGCTGGACAGACGCAGTCGGCGATGACCTCACGGCGGGTGAGCCAGCGCTCAAGAACGGCAGCGGACCGACATCAGCGAGCGGGAGTGTCCCCAAAGAAGGGGATTTGCTGGTGTCAGGTACTTCAGATCCTCGTTGGCAGGTAAAGATCAACGGAGTAGCTCTAGGGCAGTCCAAGGCCTATGGCTGGTCAAACATGTTTGAAGCCACCACCACCGGTCCTGCCCGACTCAGCTACGACACGTCTCTCAGCCACCGTGCCATGTCGGTTGGACAGGTGCTGTTGTGGTGCCTTGCACTCGTGGCTTGGCGAAGGAGTAGATCGCGAGCCTCGATATTGGAAATGGAACCAATAGAGCCTGCGGTTGACTCAATGCCCAAACAAGATGTTGGCGTCGAAGTCTCTGAAACCCCACAGCCCGAAGTGGATCCATTGGATGAGATTTTCACGCCAGAGCGAGATCAAGGCGAGGACACGGACTGATGCTTTCACGTCTTAGAGCCTGGGCTGGACGCTCCACTCCGCGACGCTGGCTTCCCTTCTTGGCGCTAAGCGCGCTGATAGCCGGAGCTGTAGTCATAGATGCAGAGACGCCGGGGCTGCGTCCAGAACAGCGAGATCGCTCGTTGGACCCAACCCTTTTGGCATCTATGCCGCTGGAAGACACCCTTTCCACAGCTTGGTACTGCGGCGGGGCCACTGCAGGAGGAGATGGTGGGCTAGCCGAGATGACATTGGTAATGGCCAACGATGCCCCAGAGGGGGCCACGGCCGAGGTGACCTTCCTTACCGCCAAGTCAGGTAACGAAACTGAACCTCAGGTAGTGGAGGTGCCAGCTAATGGATCCGCCGTCTTGAGCGCTTCTGACGTGTTGACGGCGGACTGGGTGGGCGCCATCGTCGAAGTCCGCGGAGGCAGGGTCGCTGTGGAACGTCAGGTGCGGGGGCCGTTGGGCTATGACGCCTCACCATGTTCCACTGCTGCGGCCAACAACTGGTTCGTTCCTTCGGGCACCACCGTGCGCGGTTCAGAGCTCTATCTCTCCTTCTTCAACCCTTTCCCTGACACAGCGAGCATCGACGTGTCGTTCAGCACCGAAAGTGGTCCACGCTCACCTCGTGCGCTGCGAGGACTGTCCATCCCCGGACGCACAATCCGCGTTGTGGCTGTCGGCAAGCTCGTAACAGACCGCCAGACGGTGGCCGCAC
>JAGQSI010000403.1 GCA_020439605.1 Acidimicrobiales bacterium
TTGGCCGATTCATGAAGGGTTTCCACCACAGCACGGTAGAAACGGCGCACCTCCTGGGTGGACAGCGACGAGACCGTACGATCCGGGCGCAATCCACTTGCATGGAGGATCTCGTCGGCGTACATGGGTCCGATTCCTGCGAGCACCGTTCTGTCGAGAAGCAGATTGCGCAGCTTCACGGGACGGTGACGCAACATGCGCTGACCAAAGGAAGTCCAAGACACCTGCTCGTCGAGGATGTCTACTCCTAGGTTCTCCAGCTCAGGGAAGGTCTCGGCGAGACCATCAAAGCTCACGACCACCATCTCAAGTTTGCCGGTTGTGTCCAGCGCTCGAAGCTGTCCACCCTGGGTGAAGGTGATGACAACCTTGGTCTCTTTCTCCACCGGGTCCTTGGCCACGTTGCGGCGAAGTTGCCCGCCACCCGAGAGATCTATGACAAGAGCATTGCCGGAGTCGAGCTTGGCAACCAGATATAGGTCACGACGAACTACACCGGTGACCTTGGCACCTTCTAGCAGACCGGTGAACTGCTTCTTGCTCGAATGACGAGGGATGACACCCGATCCGGGCACCTCCACGGTCTTGATCCGCTTCGACCCGATCTCACGATCCAGGTCTCGGCGAAGGGTCTCCATCTCTGGCAACTCAGCCATGGATTCTTTCCTCTCCTTGGGGCACTGCCCCGATATCAGCTTCGATCAGGCGCCACGTTTCACGGGCTGCTGCCTGCTCGGCTTCCTTCTTTGAACGTCCTTCGCCCTGGCCAGCTCTCTCACCATCGAGAATCACCACGGCGCTATAGGTCTTGTCATGTTCTGGCCCAGATTCTTGGATCTGAAATGAGACGGAGCGCTCCGGCGCTGACGCCACCAACATGTGCAGACGGCTCTTGGGATCGGCCATTCCCGCATTTTCCAGACGTGGGTCCACGAGTTTTCTGATGACCCGTACCGCATTGTCCATGCCGCCATCTAGATACGTGGCACCAAAGACCGCCTCCATCGCATCCGCAAGGATCGATGAACGGGTGCGCCCTCCCGAGGTCGCCTCGCCCTTGCCCAGCAGAATCACGCTGCCGAGATCAACTTCGCGGGCCATGTCCGCTAGCGCCGCAGAGCACACAACCTCTGCTCGGATCCGAGACATCTGACCTTCGTCTGCATTGGGCGCTGCCCCATGGAGATACTCGGTGACCACAAGCCCAAGTACTGCATCTCCAAGGAACTCGAGTCTCTCGTTGGAGCGGTAGCCAGCGTTTTCAGCACACCAGGAACGGTGAGCGAGGGCCTGGGCCAACAGCGCAAATTCAGCGAACTCGTAATCGAGTCGCTGCATCAATTTGGCTAGGTCGCTGTCTGAAACCGGGTGTCTTGGCTGGTGAGCGACAGCAGCGCTGATGGCGCCTGGCGCGCCCACCGAATTGGTCACTTAGAAGTTCCGCTCAGCTTCTCGAAGACGTAATCGACTGCGTCGCGCACCGTCTTGAGGTCCTCAAGGTCCTCGTCTTCGATGCGGAAACCGGGTGAACGCTCGCCGAGTTCTTCTTCAAGCTCTTCCACCAGTTCGATCAGCGCCAAGGAATCTGCACCGAGGTCATCGGCAAAGGAGTCACCCTCTTTGATGCCGGAAGGATCTGTCTCGAGAATGTCTGCGAGTCTGTCGCGCACAAGCTCGAAAACTTCTTGGCGGCTCATCTGGGCTTGATCGGCAGACACGTTGTACTCCTGTGGTGATTT
>JAGQSI010000404.1 GCA_020439605.1 Acidimicrobiales bacterium
TGTGCCAGCCCACTACCAGTACGTGGATGGGATTGTGGGCGATGTAGGCCATGGCGTTATCAGGGACCGTCAGGTGCTCGCAGAGGAGGGCGTGGTGGTGGTGATAGCCACGGTCGATCACGACGAAGCAGAACTGGTTCTGCCTCCCGAGGTGATCACCCGCGGCTGGATATATGCCGAAGAGGCTGAGGATCTTCTGGACGAGTTGCGCAACACCGTGGCGGATCAGGTTCTGAGCGCCCTCGAAAAGGGCGATCACGATGTCGAGAGACTTCAACGAGTAGTTCGTAAAGCGGCAGGCAAATTTGTCAATGAACGCACAAAACGTCGCCCGATGATTGTGCCAGTCGTCATGTCGGTGTGAGCATTTCCGCCTTACCCTCCACGGTTCTGTCATAGCCCCCGGGTAGCGTCTTAGGGACCGTGACTGCCACCAGAAAGACTCCGAGCCGTTCCAACTCCTCGAAGAAACCCCCACAACGGGGTTCCTCGAAGAAGCCGCCGGCCAACAAGTCCGGTTCGACGCGGGCAAGGTCGGCGCCTCAACCCCAAACCCAAACTTTTGGTGTAAGAGCTATCGACTCGCTTAGCGCCGCAAGCAAAGGTCATGGAGCGGACTTCGCTGGAATCTGTTTGGTAGTGGTCGGTGTTCTGTCTGGCCTGGGGATCTACGCGGACCTGGGCGGGCCGGTGGGTGAAGCCGCTGCAGACTTTGTCGGAATCCTGGTTGGCGCTGCTCGAGTAGTTGCCCCGGTGGTCTTTGTCATCCTTGGGGTGTTGTTGATTCGAGGTGGCCCACAGAGCCCCCAATCAGTCGCCGAGGACCAAACCAAGGTGGATGATCCAACGCTTTCGGATCACCCGTTCGCTCGCTCGATTCTCGGCTCGGTACTGCTGAGCGTCTCTCTTCTCGGTCTCCTGCACCTACTGAGAGGGGCCCCCAAGTTCTCTGCCGGCGCCAGCGAACTCGCAGACGCTGCTGGCTACTTTGGGGCATTGTTTGGTGGACCTCTTCGAGGCGCTATCGGACCAATAGGTGCTGGGATTGTTCTCAGCGCACTGGGATTTGCTGGAGCGTTGGTGCTCGCACAGACCTCGGTGCGCCATGTAGTGGGCAAGAGCGCAGCTGGCGTGGCAGCCGGGGCCAAACCAGTAGGTAGAACTCTCGGCGCAACTTTGAACAACCTCTTCTCGCTGGGTAGCGAGCGCGAGGCGCTATCGGAAGGCGCAGAGGTACCTATCCACGGGATGGGGGCAAACAAGGAGCCGGAACCAGCTTCTCCAGCGCTCTATGACCAGGACGCAGATCCAGATGCGTCAACCCCTAAACCCAAACGTCCTCGCAAGCCCCGGCCCAAGCTCGAGGAACCAGATCTCAACAATCCGCCACAACAACTCGAAATAGCAATGCCTCCCGGCGTTGGGCCCTCAGCATGGAAACTGCCGCCGTCGTCGCTGTTGGTGCGCGGAGACTCACAGGCCGTGGACACCGCAGCCGTTCAAGAAACCGGTCGCAACCTAGAAGCTGCCTTGGCCGAACATGGTGTGGAGACCCGCCTGATCGGCATGACCGTAGGCCCAACCGTTACCCGCTTTGAGCTTGAGTTGGGCCCCGGCGTCAAGGTGGCTCGAGTCACGAGCCTGCACAAGGACATCGCATATGCGATGGCCACTCCTGATGTGCGAATTCTCGCTCCCATTCCCGGCAAGCAGGCCATTGGCGTCGAGATTCCCA
>JAGQSI010000405.1 GCA_020439605.1 Acidimicrobiales bacterium
CTATGGCCATGGTGGTTGCGGTGGTAACGGTGAGCCGAATATTTGGGGTCCTCTACAGCTACACCTTCCGCTGGATGGCGGTGGTGGTAGCACTTGTCGTGTTCTCCATCGGCTGGGGTATTGCCCTGTTGGTGCCAGCACCCAAGCCGGAGATTGCTAAACGCCTGGGGATGGCTGGCTTGTGCGTGATGGTGCTGTTCAGCCTCATGGTGTCGGTGAAGATCTCCCGTCAAGAAATCCCCTATGAGTACACCGGCAAAATGATGGCCACTATCGCTCCCGAGGTTCGATCAAACATAGATCCGAAGAAGCGATACCTCGTGGTGTGGGATGATCCCGCATACCTCGGCGGCATCGGATTCGGACTGATACTCGACCTCCAGCGTCATGGAATAACAGCCGGCGCCAAACCGTGGTTCAGAGCAGCGGTAGAGCCGCACCGGATCATGTGTCCGGGAGAGTTCGATGCGAACCTGATGGTGGTCACTGGACAAGAGCGCATCAACACCTGGCGAGAACGAGACGATGCCGAGGAAATCGCCTACACGGACCCACGAACCCACATTGACGAATGGGAAGAGGCCTTCTCACGACTTCACGAGATCGAGAACCAAAAGGCTGCCAAACTCGGGCGCCCTGCCCTGTCTCGTCTCGATGTCGAGTCACGTATCTTCGGACTGCTCCTCACCGGAACCGAAACCCAAGAAGTGGTGGACCTCGCCACCTTCTTGATCAGCGACGGAGTACCCACAGCTGTGTTCCTTCAGGACCCACCCCCGCCGCTGGAACTGAGCCGTGACGACGCTAGGAATCAACCCTGCTTCGAGTGAAGTACTTGGCAATTTCCCAGATACCTAGAGCGGCGAGAACCACAACAGCGGGCTCGGCTGCGGCTCTGAAGCGTGGGTTCCCATACGTGAATGCCACTACTACCAACGAGCACACAATTGGAATGAGCAATAGGTAGCGCGTCTTTGGACTATCACCCCTACCCGCAGCAAGAACCAAACCTGCAACAGCTAGAAGACTCAGAACTTGGAACGACCTTGTTCCTCTCTTGTCCCATATCGCATTGCGCCCCTCGGCAAACGCGAAGTTGGACTGTTGATCGAGCTGGTAGAGACCAACGGTTCTGGCGACTCGTGCCACCATTACCTTCGGAAGCTCTCCTAGATGCTCTCGGGCATAGGATGTGCCTTCGCTACGCATCTGTGCCGATACCTGGGCCTCGTTGAGCGAATTGCCAACAAGATTGAAGCCGCTGAAACAGCCAGCACGAGACTGATCTGGCTCTACCCCATCAAGAGTGACGTTTGTTACCCATAGCCCGCGAAACTGGCCTCTGTAGGCAGCATCGCAGTTGGCTCCTCTTGCCACGGACCCTGAATTGTTTGTCAGCGGAACTAGTTCGCCGTCAAACGCGACCATGTTCCGAACCGTCCAGGGAACCAAGACCAGCCCTATGCCGGCCAAACCCAAACCAAACCGACGTAGCGCCGAAGCCACCGTCACCGAGCGAGGGACCTGGCGCCATCTGATCAGTTCCAATGCCACGATCAGTCCCAGCCCGATCAACAACAGCTCAGAGCGCACTAATCCCCCAAGCCCGCTCATCACACCCAACAACGCTCTGAGACGCCAACTGTCGCTTTCATGGGCATAGATGGCGACCAGAACTAGGGCGGCGCCCATGAATGCGGCGAGGGGCTCAGCCATCAGCGAGACATC
>JAGQSI010000406.1 GCA_020439605.1 Acidimicrobiales bacterium
CCCCCGGCCCTTCGAGTTAAAGGACTGACCAAGGCTTATGAGGACCTCATCGCGCTGGAACCGCTGACCCTTGAGGTGCCGGTAGGTCAATCGGTTGCGCTGATCGGCCACAACGGATCCGGTAAGTCAACCTTCTTGCGGATGGTGGCCGGGCTGCTCGATCCAAGCGCAGGCGAGGTCGAGATAGCCGGTTTCGAGTTGGGCGATGTTGAGGCGAGAGCCACCACCTCCTACCTGCCAGATGACCCGGTCCTCTACGACGACCTGTCACTTCGCGAGCACGCCGAGTACATCTCGCGCCTGCACGGCGGCGAAGGTTGGGACGACTACGCGCACTCATTGTGCGAACGCCTTGGCCTAGCCGATCGAATCGATGATCTGCCGGCTCGTTTCAGCCGAGGACTCCGTCAGAAGTCGGCGATCGTGTTGGCGCTTGTCCGCCCGTTCTCGCTTCTGCTCGTGGATGAGCCTTTTGTGGGTCTTGATCTTCCCGGTAAGGAGGTTCTGCTCGAGCTGCTCGATGAGGTACATGCCGATGGTGCAGCAACGCTGGTTGCCACCCATGACCCGGCCTATGTGGACAAGGTGGATCGTTCTCTCGCACTGCGTGATGGCTCGGTGATCTTCGACGGCCAGACCAGTATCGAGCAGGTTCTTCACCTCGTAGGCGGCTGATCCCGCGCTAGGTGCCGTCCACTCACCAGTGGGTGGCCCAGGCGTACCAATCACCCTTGAGCTTCAGGAACTCGATGCGCTCTCCGCCGAGCGCTTCTAGATAGCGGGCGTGTTGGCTATCGGGTCCCTCGGGGAGCCGAGCGAATCCACCCGACACCAGGAACGCACGGCTGCTTCCATGCGAATCTATGACCACGAACGAGGCTTCGTCGATGGCCACTACATCGTTGACGATGAACGACCCGATCCGCTCAGGAAGAGTCGCTGTCTGAGCATTGTTCAAGCTGGAAATCTCGTCTTCAGCAATGAGCCAGCGGGCGCGCAACGGAAGATTAAAGATCACGCAGCCAATCAGCGAGACCACTAGTACAGGAGCGATCACGAAGCGCCACGGTCGGGCGCGGTTGCTGGCATCGGTTTGATCTCGGCTCCAGTTGATCGCCTTGATCAGCCATAGAACACCCAGGGCGATGATGGCTGTGACAGAGACCATCAGAGGGCGAAACGATCCCCCTACCGGTGAACTGAAGTGGTCCAACAATGGAAGCAAAGCTATGAGAAGACCAAGGTGAAATAGTGCTCTCGGTGGTGTTGAGAGCTTCGGGGAGCGGCTCATGAGCGCACTTGCTCAGCGACGAAGGCACCGGTGGATTCGGTAGAGCCGGCGGTCATCTCCACAACGGGATTCAGCCGATGCGCATAGCGTCGAAGTGTTGCCATCAGCGGTTTGCCGACGATCATCAAGATGATGGCGTTGGAGATGGCCCCTGCCGCATCCCATGCAAACGAAGTGGCGACGTAGAAGGCCCAGTAGCGCGTAAGGGTTTGGCCAAGGTTCATCCCGGGCTCCCAGGAGAGTTCACCTCCACGCTGAAATGGCCAGAACCACAGGTTCAGGATCGCTCCGAAGATGAAGCCCCATGCCCAGCCGTATGCGGCGAGAACCACGACTTCGCCCCAAGGGCGCAGCCTGCAAGTGAGTTTGCCCAGCCAACCGGCGCCAGCGGCCATCCAACCGAGGCCGAGCATCTGAAACGGCAGCCACGGCCCGA
>JAGQSI010000407.1 GCA_020439605.1 Acidimicrobiales bacterium
TGCTGTTGGCGCCGGAGATCTCTTTGGGCGTCAGCGAGGATCGCTCGGAGAAGCTCCTCTTTCGACGAGAAATACCAGTAGAAGACCCCTTTGCCCACACCGAGTCCCTCGGTGATATCGGCAACCGAGGTCGGATGAAATCCGTTCTCGGCAAAGCGCTTCGCAGCGAACGCCATCAACTGTCCTCGACGCTCCTCGCCGCGTTGGGTCAGCTTTCGCTCCATGCCTTGACCGTAGCCGAGTTGACCAAGCGGTCAAGAGTGCGCGGTTCGTTATCGGGTAAGGCACTTGAAACACCGTGTTCACAGTGGCCACCTAACCTGTGGCCGTGGAAACGTATCTAATGCGCGTTTGGCTACCTGATCGCCCCGGAGCACTCGGTGCCGTTGCGAGCCGTATCGGAGCGGTCAAAGGTGACGTTGTGGGCATCGAAATCCTTGAGACCGGCGAGGGCCAAGCCGTCGATGAACTAGTGGTTACCCTGCCCGATGGGGCATTGATGGACCTGCTGGTGGGTGAGGTGCGTCAGGTAGATGGGGTGGCGGTGGAGGAGATCCGCCATCTCGGCAACACGAGTCATGACCCCAGAGCAGCAATGCTCGAGACCGTCGCCGAGATCTTGAAGGCCACGAACCGCGATGAACTAGCGACCACCACCTGTGTGAGTGGACTGGGTTCGCTGTCAGCGTCTTGGATAGCGGTGCTCGATACCGAAACCAACTCTGTTGTGGCCTCGGGTGACGATGCCCCAGATGATCGCTGGATCAGCGCATTTGCTGCAGGAAGCAGCTCAGGAGATGGCCAACTCAAATGTGACGTGATTGTCTCTCGGGCTGAAGCTGCACCAACCGCGATTGTTGCGGGACGCGACACGTTCGCGTGGCGAGAACGTGAACGCCGAGAACTCGATGCGCTCTCGCAGATCGTCGGCACCCGCTGGGCAGAACTACCTAACTAGTTGCCCAGTTACGGCTTCTGTTGACCGCCTCCAGCCAGCGGGCATGAAGATGATCAGCAGCGGAACGATCTGACGTTGGTGTGAACTCAGCATCAAGGGCCCAATGGGCTTCGATGTCTGCTGTGCTGTCCCACACCCCCTCGGCCAGACCAGCTAGGTAGGCGGCTCCGAGTGCTGTTGTCTCCTGCACCACAGGTCTGCGGACCGGGACGCTGAGCTGATCGGCTTGGATCTGCAACAACAGGTCCATAACTGCGGCGCCACCGTCAACCTGCAGCCCAGATACGCGTCTACCCGAGTGCTCGGTCATTGCTTCCACCACGTCTCTGGTCTGTAGAGCCATTGCTTCGACCACTGCACGTGCCAGGTGAGCTTTGGTTGTGCCCCGTGTTACGCCCACGAGGGTTCCTCGGGCATATGGGTCCCACCAAGGCGCTCCGAGGCCGGTGAAGGCAGGAACGAAGAAGACATCGTCTGAGCTGTCTATGGAAGCTGCGAGCGGACCTATCTCAGAAGCCGACGAGATGATCCCGAGTCCGTCGCGAAGCCATTGAACGGCCGAACCGGTTGAGAAGATCGACCCCTCGAAGGCGTAATCGGTTCGGGTGGACCCTGTGCCATCTGGAATGGTCCAGGCCACGGTGGTCAGGAGCCCTTCGGCAGGAGGCGGACAGTTCGAGCCCACGTTCATCAGCACAAACGAGCCGGTGCCGTAGGTGTTCTTGGTGGCTCCCGGCGTAAAGCACGCCTGGCCGAAC
>JAGQSI010000408.1 GCA_020439605.1 Acidimicrobiales bacterium
GAGGAGCCAGATCCCCCGGTGCCACCGCCAGTCGCCAGTTCGTCCTGGGACAGCCGGCTTCCACACGCGGTCGTTATCAGTGCCAGAGCGCACAACAGCGCGGCTGCTCGAAATTTCACAATCGGCCCCCTATGGTTGAAACAGCGAATCTAGCGCGATGACCACCGTCACATGTGACGCCACGTCAGAAACCGCTGGTTAGCTCGCGCCGAGCAACGCTCCGAGACGGCGAAGATGCACCGTTCCACCACCAAGCGACAGCCCAACATGCTTGGCCCAGCGGAAGGTCCGGTGAATCGGATAGTCGAGGTCCACACCAATACCTCCGTGAAGGTGCTGAGCGGCGTGAACGATCCGGTCGGCGCCTTCGTATGCCCAGAACTTGGCGATAGCGATCTCTTCGCTGGCGTCTAAACCAGCATCGAGGCGCCACGCTGCTTGATGGGTGGTGAGACGGATGGCTTCTGTGTCTATGTAGGAGTCAGCGCACCGGTGAGCCACGGCCTGAAATGTTGCGATTGGTGTGTCGAACTGCTTGCGGTCACTGGCGTACTTCGCGGTTATGCGCAGCGCTGCCTCGCACACGCCGGCCTGGGTGGCACACAGTCCCACCAAGGCCCGATCCAAGATCCAGTTCGTCACAGCGGAGCCACCATCGACTTCACCAAGTACCGCGTCATCGCCCACCTGAACCCCATCGAAGGTAAAGGTGGTGAGCGGTTCGCCGTTCATTGCCACATTGCGTTCTGGCGTGAGCCCGGCCAGAGACGTGTCCACCACAAATACTGTGGAGCTGGACTCGCCGGTACGTGCTGGCACCAGCATTTTGGCGGCGATGTGGCCACTGGGTACGAGTTCCTTGCGGCCGGTGATGACCCAACCGTCACCAGAGCGCTGCGCAACAGTGGCTGGAACAGTGGGCGGCAATCCAACCGATCCCTCTGAAAGTGCCGCGGTGAGAATCAGCGATCCATCGATCACCTTTGCCAACAGTTCGCTGCGCTGGGCGTCTGTGCCGAACTCGGCGATAGGCAGCGCGCCCATCACGATGGTTGCGAGCACTGGCAACGGGGCCAGGTTGCGGCCTACTTGTTCCAGCATCAGGGCCAGTTCGAACAAGCCGTATCCACCACCGCCATCGGCCTCGGGCAGACACAGACCGAGAAGGTCTGCCTTGGCCAACTCTGCCCAAACGTCGCTCGCAAACCAGTTCGGGTCCTGGGTCTCTATCTCGCGCAACTTCTCTGCTGGGAGTTGCTCGCTGAGGATCTGGGCGGCCAGATCCCGGATAGCTACCTGTTCCTCGGAGATTCCAAAGTCCATTTCCTATCCCCTTACATCCGTGGCATGCGCGGCATGCCAAGTCCAAACATCGCGATCAGATCGCGCTGGATCTCATTCACTCCGCCACCAAAGGTCAGGATCAGGCTTCCCTGAGCACCACGACCCAAACGTCCGCCCAGTGCCGCGGCCGGAGATCCTGGTTGCAGAGCGGAACTCTGACCTATTACTTCCATGAGCAATCGGTAGGCGTCCAAGAAGAACTCCGTGCCGAAGACCTTGATGGAACTTGCATCCGCTGGATTCACCGACTCGCCAGCAGCTTCAAGTGCAGCGACTTTCCAATTGAGCAACGTCAGGTATTCGATGCCGGCGCGCACACGAGCGAAGTTTGTCTGGAGCCATTCCTGGTCTATTACCTTGCCGCCCTCGGG
>JAGQSI010000040.1 GCA_020439605.1 Acidimicrobiales bacterium
GGTTTGCCACTGAATCAGGCGGAAATGCGTTGGTGGTACACCTCTTGATCGACACCATAAAGAACGATCCGAGTTTCGTTGCAACCTCCAACTGGTCTCCAGATCTTGGCCAGTTGGTAGATCGTCTCACGGCGCATCTAGATGCTGCTCAGAGATATGACCTACAGGTGGCAGCCGTCGGCGGGGACCGCTTCCCTGTGGAGGCCTTTGCCCACCTGGCCCGTACCGTTAGTTCCAACCCGCCCGACGGTCTTGTGGACTGGCTCGATGACGGGACCCAGCGATTTCGTCACGGAGCGGTCCGGGATCTTCTCTATGTCGAGATGCCCGCGGACAGGTGATCGACCTGCACTTTGCATTGGCTCACGCAGCGCAAAAAGTTGGAGCACCAAACTCCACCGTGGCCAGCCACTTCTTGGCCGCAGAATCGCTCGACCCGGATGCAGCCATAGATGCCTGTCGTCTCGCAGCGAGCGACGCCACGCGAGTTGGTGCCCACGCAGACAGCGCAGAGTGGCTCTCTCAGGCCTTAGCAATTGCTAGAGACCGCAATGATGCTCTCGCGCTCGAAATCTCGATCGAATACGCGGACGCGTTGCGGCTAAGCGGAGATCCCAGCCACGTCGACAAACTCGTTTCTGCCATACAACGAGCGTTGCGCCATGGCAACGACGAGCTGATAGCAGGCGCTGCTTTTGCCTTGCTGCAACTCGGTGGCACAACCGGTCTCGGAGACAGTGACTCCGTGGTTGGGAAATACGCACACCTGGCAATGGAGGCAATTGTCGATCCAGAGCTTCGCTCACGTGTGGACGCAGCAGCCAGCTTGGCCTGGTCCATGTCTGGAAATGAGCAGCGTTGTGCCGAGATGTTCGAACGAGCCGAGAAGGCAGCAATCACCTCGCAAGCTCGCCGACAGGTACTCCCGTTTGCATACCTTGCGTTGGGCCACCCCAAGGACCTAGGTAGCAGAAGGATTCTGTCCGAAGAACTCGTAGAACTCGCGCGTGAAGCAAACGATCCCGTTGCCATGTTCGAAGCAACTCATCTGAAGTTCTCAACCCATCTCCAACATGGTGAGGGACACCTGATGCGACGATCCTCTGATGAGATGAAGACTCTCATCTCGCGGGTCGGCGACGTCGGGCGACGTTGGGCCACCCTCTACTGCTCCGCAGCGGTGGCGCATATCGACGGCAACGATGAACTGTGTGAGAAGCGCTCCGATGAGGCCTTCGCCATCTTCTCGCCGGTTGCCCCTGAGCGTGCATACGCGGTCTATGGATCTCAACTGCTGCCTCTACGGCTGGGGCAGGGGAGGCTGGGAGAGCTGCGAGACATATTGGCCGACATGGTCTCAGATCAATCTCTCGTCACAGCGTGGCACAGCGCGTTTGCGTTGGCTCTCGCAGTGGATGAGCCAGACACGTCGGCTCGTGAGCTGGCGTCAATCCATATCCGAGCTGCGCTTGACAACTCCCAACGTGACTTCACCTGGCTGTCTGGGCAGGTGATCACGGCGAGCGCCGCAGCACTCATCAGAAATCAGGCACTGATAGAGGAGTGCCTTGTGGAACTAGAGCCATGGGCGCATCTAGTGGCATGGCAGGGCACTTGTAGCTATGGGCCAGTAGCGCATGTTCTTGCGATGCTTTACAGCGCAGCCAATGACGTTGAGAATGCCCGGCGATACCTTGAACAGGGCAATGGACTGGCGGAGTCGCTCGGCACCCCACCCGAGGTGACCGAGCAACGTCTAGATCTTGCGTTCAGGTCCCTTGTGCCTTGCGGTCGTACTCGCTGAGTGCCATCAGGGAACGCCATAGATCTCTTTGGTCCTTGCCCTTCATCAGGTAGTTGGTCCAGTAGGTGAGCCCACCGCTGTCAGGCTGACGGTCAAGGAACTTGTGGTAGGCCTCGGTGACCGTGTCTGCAGCTACCTCGCGGCTGGTGAGAAGAGACATCGCCAGTGATGTACGGCTCATTCCCTTGTCGAGACGTGAAGCCCAGTAGGTCAAGCCGCCCGAGTCGACAGAGCGGTCCAGCACCAGCGGGTATAGGGCACTCACATAGGCGGAGTTTGTGCCTCCAGCATTGTTGTAGACCTCAGAAGATCCAAGTATCTGGGCCTGGAAGTTCGGGAGCTTGATGGTCTTGAGTTTCTCGGTCCAATAGCTGAGGCCGCCCGAGTCAGGTAGGCGAGACAGGTAGTTAAGAAAGGCTTCCGATACGAGATGGCTGCGTGCCATCTCCGAATTGACCATCGTGGTGAGCCACGAAGCTCTGGTGATCTGGCCTCGCTCAGCCTTGTAGGCAAACGAGTTGAGTTCACTGGTTGTGGCCTGTCGTTCCAACAGGTCGAGGGTGGCCAAACGAAGGAAGTTCTCGTCGGCGGTGTATGGGTCATCCGAGCACCGATTTCCTTCAGCATCGGCGCCGGTACGAAACTCCCAGGACCTTGGTGTGACCGACTGGTTGCGGGCATCAACCAAAGACGAGGTAACCGAAACGCGGTACCAGGTGCACGCCTTGAGATCAGATGAGGGTTGAAGCCCGATCATGCGTTCTCCGGAGTCTGGTCCGTAGGGAACGCTGCGAGGCCAACCGGTTCTCCCCGCCACTACCTCATTGGTGTCACGTTCCTCAAGGATCATCGACCCGACAGGAAGCTCTGAAGCAACGGTTCCAGCACTTCCAACATAGGGGCGTGAGTAGCTCAGCACGCCAGCGATTCGAGTTCTTGCCCCACCACGACCTTGGGCTGATCCGGGCTGCATCGAACGATCCCAGCCGGTGGTTGGTAGGCGGCGTTGTCCCTCTGCGGGGTACACGTTTGACACAACGGTTGGGGGTTGGGTGCCAAGCATGCGACCCCACATCGCTTCGAACGCAGCCGCTATTGCCCTCGAAGCGAACTTGACCCCGCCGGGAGCGGTGACCATGTTGTGGGCCATCCACGCCATCTCTTGGCGCACCGCAGAAATATGTTGGGGTGCCCACTGCGACTCTGCGCTCATCACAACACTCATTGCTGCTTGTCCGAGACTCAGTTGCGCATCATTGACCTCTGGATAGCCAAGATGGTGGTAGGTGGCCAAGATGTCTGACTTGGAAGGCCACGGGGCAACAGAGTCCGTGGGACGTTTGTGGTCCGCTATGGCCACGATGTCCATTTGGAGTTCTGCACCGCCATCGTTGGCATAGCCGGCGAGTGAATCGGGGGAGTAGTACTCATCCAGATCGGGTCCATTGGGCTCGAAGAGCCAGTCCCACACCTCATCGCCGATCCCATGACCAACCATTCCCATCAAGAACGCGATCTGGGGAGCGCATGGCCCGTTGGGAGCGGTTAGGTCTCCGCAATCCGAGCGTGATTTGATCTGCTCTAGATACGCGTCGTGGAAGCGTTGCCAGTGGGCTTCTTCTCCATAGGTGTTGGAGAGCGCATAGCCAGAGTCAGGGAAGATCGCCCCCGAACGCACATAGTTACGGTTGGCCTCCAGCAAGGCCTTTAGCTTGGGCGTGGTTACCTGGCTGACGGCATCCAATGACATCCAGGCATGGGTTGTGACGCCGGCTGCCTGAGCGCTTGAGCCGGGCAGTGTTGCGCCGACCAACGAGGCGAGTACAACCGCTGCAGCAACGGTCAGCGGCCGGAGATGAGGGCGAAGGCGCCTAGGGCGGTGGTGCGAGATGGTCATGGCTGGGACTCCATTGAGGGTTCAACAAGTGGTAGGCGGATGTGTCGAGCTGCGAAACCGATGGCACTTCCGGCCACTAGGCCGCCAATGACATCGGTTGGATAGTGAACCCCCACATAGACACGACTTGCAGTGACGGTTAGGGCGATTGTCCACCACAGCGGGGCCAGTCCCTCCTCGGACAACAACATGGCCATGGTTGCAGCAGATGCTGCGTGTCCGCTTGGAAAGCTCGAATCGGAGGGGCGACGTAGCCGATGGGGGTGGCTTTGTTGAGGTATCGGACGTGAACGTCGCACCGCTGCTTTGGCAGGACCGTTGACGAGAGCCGATTCAATTCCAAGCCAGGCGAGATGTCGCAAAAAGGCGCGGGTCGGGTCCTTCTTACGGCTGCACACAATGGCCGAAGCGGCTATCCAACCCCGTCCGTCATCGCCGAAGATCGAGGCCGAATACATGAGTCGGTCCAACACGGAGTTGCCTCGTGCAGAATCTACGCGTTTGATGATCCAGGTATCGAGGTTCATGGTTTGGCTTGGCCTACGGGTTGAGATTGTCCTGTGGGAACGGCCCGACAATTGATTTTGGAGCAAGAGGCGGCGCCAAAAGGTAGCCCTGAACGAGACGGACCCCGAGATCTTCGATTCTTCTCAGCTGAGCTTCTGTCTCTACGCCTTCAGCAATGACTGTCATGCCGAGACGGTGGGCCATCGAAACCATGGAATCCACGATGATCAACGTTTCTTGGTCGTACTCGATGCCTTGGGTGTAGGAGATGTCAAGCTTCAAGATGTCGAGTGGATACTGGCGAAGATAGGGAAGCGACGAATACCCGACGCCGAAGTCATCCAATGCGAGTCTCACCCCTGCGTCGCGCAGGCGCTTGAGAGTCTCTGTTACCTCGTCCCTGGAATCGATGAGGACAGTCTCGGTGAGTTCGATCACTACGTCTTGTGGTGGGATGCCGCTGTGTTCGATCACCTCGAGGGTGCGTCGAGCGAAATCTGGCTGATCAAGTTCAATGGCCGAGATGTTGATCGCTATGTCGAAGCGGCTCATCTCGGTTCGTGTGCGAATATCAGCCGCTGCATCAAGAGCGAGCTTCATCACCTCTTTGCCAAGAGGAATGATCAAACCTGATTCCTCTGCGATTGGGATGAAGTCCGCTGGACTGTGATTCTTCCAGCGACACAACGCCTCCGCACCGGTGATGACACCAGTGTCTATGGATACGACGGGCTGAAGGTTTATGTACAGCTCGCTGTTCTCAATGGCGGCTCGCAGATCTGCTTCTAGCTGGAAACGTCTTTGAGTGCGGCGACGCAATCTGTCGTCAAACAGTGCAGTCCTGGCTCTCCCCGTTCGTTTGGCCACATACATCGCAGCGTCTGCATCTCTGATCAGGCTTTCACCGTCTATGTCGCTGCGTCTGCTCACTGCAACACCGATGCTTGCGGTGACCCGTGTGGCGATTCCGGGCACGTAGGTTCGCATGATCGCCCCGAGCAGGGAGTCAGCCATGGCAAGCGCGTCGTCGTTGTCTGCGACTGTGGCCACTACCACGAACTCGTCTCCGCCGAAGCGGGTGACCAGGTCATCGGTGTTTCTTCGCCGCAGTTCCTCTGCGACAGCAACGAGAAGTCGGTCCCCGGCGCTGTGGCCGAGCCCGTCGTTGACGATCTTCAAGTTGTCGATGTCGATGAACAGAACCGCTACCAGGTCCTCGGGCTTGCCGAGCTCCGGAGTGATCGACAACATCTCCATCAGGCTCAAGCGGTTGGGCAGGCCTGTGAGTTGGTCGTGGCGGGCCTGATTGGCGAGCTCTTGTTCATGGGCGCGTTCTGCGGTGATCTCACGCATGGTGATGCCCACATGGGTTGCTTCTCCAGCCGAGTCAACAACCGGCGTCACCGATACCGCCATCAGGTGCCATTCGTCTTGAGGGTCGGACATCCACAGATCCCCGGACCAAGGCTTGCCGGCATCTATGACCGGATAGATGAAAGACTCGACATGTTCACGGAGGTCATCGCGCATGAACGCTGTGATGGAGCGGCCGACAAAGTCTTCCTCGACGAAGCGTTGTGCGGTGTTGTTGGCGTAAACAACCAACCTGGTGTCTCGGTCTGCTTTTACCAACAGAACTGCATCATCCACTTTGTCCACAACTCGGATGAGTCGGGAATGAGCCCGACTGGTGGTGACCTCGTTGGATACGTCTTGAAGATTGACGATCACATTTGATCCGGTTGGGCTTGAAACGGTGACGGCCTGAACCAACAGGTGCACGATCTCGCCGTTCTTTCCCACCACGTCCACCTGTCGTGAGGCTGGCTGCTGGGCGGTGCCCACCCCGGGCCTCATGAGGTCTCCAACCTCGGCGGCGATATCTGGCGATACAAGTTCTTCCCATCGTACGGTGAGCCCAGTGGATGGATGCCCACCCATACGTTGTTCTTGACCGTGACCAATAAGTCCGGCCTCCGTCAGGATGGAGGCCAACCGATGATTGGTGAAGTGAACTCGGCCATCCTCGTCAAGAACTGCCACGCCTACCGGCAATGATTCGGCGAGGGACTGAAAGCTCAGCTCGCTGGCCTGTCTGGCCTGCTCTGCTTCAACCTGAGCGTGAATGTCGTGGAACTCTGAGATGACACCCGGACTATCCGGATCCGAGATATTGCTCCAAGCAGTGTCGAAGAACCATCGCCAAGTGCCGTCGTCATGCAGTAAACGGATACGCATGGTTTGGGACCGGTTGGGGTCCGACACCACTGCGTTCCAGACCTCGGCCGCTGCGTCGAAATCATCTGGGTGAATCAGTGCGCTGATCGAAGTTCCCATCAACGTTTTCAGCGGATACCCCAGCAGTTCAAGGCATGGCTCCGTGCCGCCGATTATCTGTCCAGCCATATCCACCCGGAGTCGGAAGCTCTTGGTGCCGGTTGGGGGCGGAGTTGACTCGCGTCGCTGCGACTTGATGTCGGCGGCGGGTGTGATTGTGACAACGATTGAATCGATGCCTTCAACGCCCACAAGGTCCACCAACGTCACGTCGTAGGTACCGCGGCGCAAGGTGGCTTGCTCGTCCAGAGAAACCAGGTCCTCCACTATCTCGGTAGTTGCCCTACCGATTCGATCTGCGCCGTGACACGCGGACATCCAAGCTCTATGAACCTCAATATGTTGACTCTGATTGATCGCCTCCAGAGGATGACGATCGGACGCGATCTCATGGGTATCTCCCACGAGAAGTCGAATCGACTCAGTCAGCGCTGATCCGGACTCGGCTAGCAGGGCGCCACCGGGTTTGGTTCTCAACACGTGGATAAAAGCGTTCTCTGGCAGGCTGGCGAGCTCTTGAAGGGCCAGGTCCAAACGCCGGTTCAGGGCGTGCAGCGGCCCGAACATGCCAGAAACCCTCCCGGCGCCCTCGTCTGCAGCTACGCCAATGGGGTTCTGGTCATCGGTGCTGAGCTCGACGGGCTCAACGTGTTGCGGCTCTGCCTGCTGGGAGTCGGTCACGGTCTCACCCGCTGTGTCGCGCCCGGCCATCAGGTCCCCGCTAGCTCTGCCACGATAGGGGCCATAGCGTCGAGCGCATCCGCTTGCACGATGATGTAGGACGCATCCCAACGTTCTCGTCGAGCCAAGAGCGTCTCCACTATCTCTCCAGTGGTTCCGATGAGAGCGTGAGGAAAATCAAGTAGTTCGCCCGCGCTGAGTCCGAACATTGGAGCAAACTGTTCTATGAGCGAATCGCGATCTTCCGTGATGAAGCATCCAAGACTCAACAAGTTGATCTCGATGTCTTCATATCGATCCCCGGCGGCGTCTTTGACCCAGGAGAGCTTCTGGTCCGTGAGCGCGGCTGTTGCAGTGCGAGCAGCATCAGCGTCGGCGGCCCCGTTGGGCATGGTCGGATTGATACCTACAATGTCGGCCTCAGCGCCGGCGATTGTAAGCATCCGCTTCAATCCTCCACCTACGAGAATAGGAGGTGGAGACTGAACTGGTTTCGGAAACCCATCGAGATTTTCGATCGTGTAGTGCTCGCCGTGGAAGGTCAAAGGCTCCGGTCCCAGTAGTCCTTTGATCACATGTAGGCCTTCGTGAAAGCGATCTACCCTGATTCTGCCAGCATCGTAGGGGAGACCGGCCTGCTCATAGTCGCTGAGCATCCACCCGGCGCCGAGTCCGATTTCGAGGCGACCATCGGAAATGAGGTCGATGGTCGCGAGCTCCTTGGCCAACGTGACCGGATGGCGGTAGTCGTTGTCGAATACCAAGCAGCCGACCTTGAGAGTGGTGGTTGCTGCGGCAGCGGCAGTCATTGCTGCGATTGGGGCCAGTTGATCTCCGAAATGGTCCGGTAGCACCAGCGAGTCGAATCCAAGGTCCTCACAGCGTCGGGCCAACTCCGCCCAACGTTCACCTGTGGGCGCGGTAGCCATCTGGATGCCGAATCTGAAACGCCTGGGGTGAGCCATTCAATGTCCTCTCGGGCCAAGAAGGAGGGTCCGGGTGGGAGCCTGAGACTACTCGCCTTGTGAACGAAATGTGCTTGGAACTGCACGCACCCAACTTGGTGGCGCGGCCAAGTACGCTGGTTGGGCCGTGGACCCGCTCAAACGCCTCCTAAGATTTGTACTCGTCATGGCCGCGCTTGTGGCCGTGCTCACCACTTCTGTGGTCCTTGCTGCGCCACGAATGTCTGATTTCGTTGCTGCTCATAGGTCCAACCACGAGCGGTTGAGTCTGGACCCGTTGGCGGAACGTTCCTACATCTATGACTCAAAAGGGAATCTGCAGGGAACGTTGATCAACGGTCGCAACGAGAACCGTGTTCAGATATCCATCGACAAGCTCCCAGAATCGGTTGTGGGGTCGGTCCTAGCGGTTGAGGACGCCAACTTTTACGAGCATCGAGGGGTCAATATTCGTTCGATAGGTCGAGCGGTGGACGCCAACTTGAACAGCGGCGAAGTAAGCCAGGGCGGTTCAACCATCACCCAGCAGGTGGTCAAGAACTCACTGGTGGGTTCGGATCAGGACTTCAGTCGCAAGATTCGTGAAGCGTTCCTAGCTGTAGAGCTTGAAAACCAGATGCACGACAAGCACTGTGGGCCTTCTGCGGAACCGGATTGCCGCAAAGGCAAAGACGCGATTTTGGAGTACTACCTCAACAGCGTTTACCTCGGTGGAGGTTCCTATGGGGTTCAAGCAGCAGCCGAGTACTACTTCTCCAAGGACGCCAGTGAGCTCAATTGGTCAGAAGGCGCATTGCTCGCCGCATTGATCAGAAGCCCAAACGCGTATGACCCATTCAAGAACCCGGAACTAGCAAAGAAGCGCCGGGCCATTGTTCTAAAGCGGGTGGTGGAGACAAAGCGTCTCACCCAGGCAGAGGCAGATTTCTACGCAGCGATGCCCCTGCCCACTGAACCCAATGTTCCTCGTCCACCAAATGACTATTTCGTTGAGGAGGTCAAACAGCAGCTTCTCGATGATTCTCGGTTTGGACTCGGCGCAACTCCAGCGGCGCGCAATCGCATGGTGTTTGGTGGAGGGATTCGGGTCTACACGACCTTCAATCCTGAGATGCAGATGAAGGCCATCGTGGCTCGAAACGAAACCCTGCCCAACAACAAGGGCGATGGAACCTTCGATGTGACAGACCCAAAAACCGGTGAGCTGACCTTCGGTACCCAGGCAATCGCTTCTGTAGAGCCATCAAGTGGTGCGGTTAGAGCGCTGGTTGGAGGTCCAGGGTTTGACCGCTATCAGTTCAACCTTGCCACTCACCTTCCTGGTCGCCAGCCCGGATCGTCCATGAAAACCTTTGTCCTCGCAGCATTGTTCGAGAACGACTTTGTTCCCTCGGACACCGTTGGCGGTCACAGTTGCACCTTCAAGGTGCCGGGACAAACAAAGCAGTATCGGGTTTCTGGCAAAGGCGGTACGAATACCATTACCCGCCAGACCCTCTCCTCAAACAACTGCGCTTTTCTGCGGTTGGGGCAGTTGGTGGGGGTGGACAAAGTCGTTGACATGGCCAAGCGTCTCGGTGTGAGAAGCCCGCTCGAAGATGTGGTGTCGCTCCCGCTTGGCACCTATGACATAACACCTGTAGATATGGCATCGGCCTACGCCACCTTCGCCAACGACGGAATACATAACGAGCCTTACTACATCGACCGGATCGAGGACCGAGAAGGCAAGGTCATCTATCAACATCGCGCCGCTCCAGAACAGGTGATAGATCGCCAGATTGCCCGCCAGATCAACGAGATCTTGGCATCAAACGTCACCAGTGGTACTGGCCGTAACGCGAGGATCGACGGTGGCCAACCAGCTGCCGGAAAAACCGGTACCACCAACGAATCTGCAGACGTGTGGTTTGTTGGTTACACCCCTGCGCTATCGACCGCCATCTGGATGGGCGCACCAAAGGCAAGGATCAGCCTTGCCAACGCCGGGCTCGGCGGTGCAACCGGTGGCAAGTACCCAGCAGCAACCTTCGGCCGTTACTACTCGCTTCTTTTCTCGG
>JAGQSI010000409.1 GCA_020439605.1 Acidimicrobiales bacterium
TTCGGAACCCAAGATGTCGGTGAGGGTGACGAAGTTGTCACCGTCGGCGATGAGGCCCATGGCGATACCAGCTACCGGTGCCTTCAACGGCACACCGCCGTCCATGAGAGACAGCGATGATGAGCACACCGAAGCCATTGAGGTGGAGCCATTGGAGCTCATTACCTCAGAAACGAGACGCAGCGCGTATGGCCATTCCTCGAGTGAAGGAACCAGCGGCAACAAGGCACGCTCTGCGAGGTTGCCGTGGCCGACCTCGCGACGCTTGGTGCCACCCATGCGGCCGGTTTCGCCATTGGCGTAAGGCGGCATGTTGTAGTGATGCATGTAGCGCTTCTTGGTGACCGGGTCCAAGGTGTCGAGAAGCTGATCCATCTTGGGTAGACCGAGGGTCAACACGTTGAGGACCTGGGTCTCGCCACGCTGGAACAACCCGGTTCCATGAGCGGTTGGGATGAGACCAACCTGGGCCGACACCGCACGAAGGTCACGTACTCCACGGCCGTCCATACGGATACCCTCGGCCACTACGCGGCCGCGGATGACGGACTTGGTGAGTTCCTTGAACGCAGCCTTTACCTGGCGGGTCTGACCCTCGAACGGGGCACCCTCGCCACAAAGTGCGGTTACGACATCAGCTTTGATCTCGTCGTTGGCAGCGTTGCGCTCAGTCTTTTCGACGATCTTGTTGGCTTCGGCGAGACGATCCTTGGCAGCGGCCGCAACGGCAGCTTCAATCTCGTCTGAGAAGTCGATCTGGTTCTCCCAGGCGATTGCAGGCTTGCGGCCAACCTTGGAGACGAGTTCCTGCTGCAGAGCAATGGACTCGGCGATCCAGGTCTTGGCTGCTTCGAGGCCACCAGCGATAACCGATTCTGTGACCTTTGGCGCGCCGGCCTCGTAGTAGCTCCAGGCCTTTTCGGTGCCAGAAGCCTCGACCATCATGATGGCAATGCCACCGTCGTCTAGCTGACGGCCGGCCACGACGAGCTGGAAGGTTGACTCCTCGGTCTCCTCATAGGTTGGGTAAGGAACCCAGGTGCCATCTTGGGAATACGAGATACGTACAGCGCCGATCGGACCCTCGAAGGGAAGACCGGTGAGCATCAACGCTGCTGATGAAGCGTTGATGGAAGGAATGTCGTACGGGTTGACCTGGTCTGCACCGAGAACGGTGATCACGACCTGGGTCTCGTTGCGGAAACCCTTCGGGAACGAAGGGCGAAGCGGACGGTCGATGAGACGACACACCAACACTGCGGCGTCTGTGGGGCGGCCTTCACGACGGAAGAACGATCCGGGAATCTTGCCGGCGGCGTACGCCTTCTCTTCGACGTCCACGGTAAGGGGGAAGAAGTCCGTTCCTTCACGAACCTCTTTGGCACCGTTGGCGGTGGCGAGCACCTGGGTGTCTCCAACTCGGGCAACTACTGAGCCCTGGGACTGTGGTGCATAGACCCCCGTTGAGAACGTCAGGGTTTTGTTGGTACCCGATATGGGACCTGATACGGCTACTTCAGCCATTTGTTATCTCCTCTGGAGCTTGTGCTCCGGTGAGGCGATCCGATTGGCCAGCTCCCAGTCGGTGGACTCCCGACTCATGTTTGCTAATTGGGCCGAGCGAACTTCGACTGACAACTGACCGGCGATGGACCGCCGTTATTTGGATGGGTTGTGCAAAGACCACGGGCGACCCGTTGATGGGT
>JAGQSI010000410.1 GCA_020439605.1 Acidimicrobiales bacterium
TTGGAGTTCTCCGCTCCAAGCGCAGTGAACGCTGCCGCACCATTGGACATGATCCACGGCAGGTTTGAGAGCGTCTCGACGTTGTTGACGATCGTGGGCTGCATGTACAGACCCTTGGCAGCCGGGAAGAAGGGAGGCTTCAGGCGAGGCATGCCACGGTTGCCTTCGAGACTTTCGATGAGTGCAGTTTCCTCACCCACGATGTATGCGCCAGCACCCCAGTGCAATACGACGTCCACCGAGTAGTCAGAGCCGCAAATGTTTTTGCCGATAAATCCGGCGGCGTAGGCATCGTTCAAGGCTTGGGCGATGCGCTCTTGAGCAAGAGCCATCTCGCCACGCACATAGAGAAATGCCTGAGAGCAACCCACCGCGTAGCACGCGATCAGCACACCCTCGATGAGCTGGTGCGGGTCAAGTTCCATGAGGAGACGGTCCTTGTAGGTCCCCGGCTCTGATTCATCGCCGTTGACCACGAGGTAACGAGGGAACACGCCCGGAGGACAAAAACCCCACTTGACACCGGCTGGGAATCCGGCGCCTCCGCGGCCGAGCAGCGATGCGCTCTTTACCTCTTCGACAACCTCTGAAGGCTTCTTGGCCAAGGCAGCCTTGAGGCCTTCGTAGCCACCAGTGCGCACATACCCCTCAAGGGTGTAGCCGTCTGAGACCTCGAAACGGCTGGTGATGATCTTTGGATGATCGGTAACAGCCATCAGCTCTCACCACCCTCGGCGTTGCGAGCGAGCCATACGGGTTCTGGCACACCGGCCGGATCCGCGTTGCCGGCGCGTCGCTCGGCTGGGATGTGCTGGCGGATCCGAGCAACGGTTCCGTGCGGGGGTATTTCCTCGGAGTGCTTGCCAGCGCGCAAGTCATCGATCAGCGCATCGAACTCCTCGATGGTGATGCGATGGCGATATCGGTAGTTGACCTGCAAGCAGGGAGCCTCGGTGCATGCAGCTATGCACTCAACATCTTCGAGGGTGAACACTCCGTCTGAGGTGGTGCCACCTGCTTTCACACCAAGCTTCTCCTCGGCGTGATGGAGCAGCTCTTCGCCGCCCATGATCTGACACGAGATGTTCGTGCAAACATTCACGAGGTAGGTCCCGACAGGCTCGCGCTTGAACATCTCATAGAAGGAGCACGTGCCGAGCACCTGGGCAGGCGTAGTGCCAACCAACTCGGCGATGTGCTCCATAGCTTCATCCGTTACATATCCGTCCTGCTCTTGAGCAAGGTGAAGCAACGGGATGGTGGCGGACTTGGCGACTGGATAGCGCGAGACGATCTCGAGCGCAGTCTCTAGGTTGTGGTCCGAGAAGCGTGCCATCAGCGGTCCACCTCCCCCATGATCGGATCCACTGATGAGATATTGGCCACAGCGTCTGCGATGAGCCCGCCAGCCATGATGTGGGGCAGCGTCTGCAGGTTGTAGAAGCTTGGTCCTCGCACATGCATGCGGTATGGCTTGGATGAGCCATCTGAGACCAGATAAACGCCGAGTTCTCCACGTGGGGATTCAACGGCTGCGTACGCCTCACCTTCAGGAACCTTGAAACCTTCGGTGAAGATCTTGAAGTGATGGATGAGCGCTTCCATCGAAACATCGATGCGTGCTCGAGGCGGCGGGGTGACCTTCTGATCCTGCAGGCGGTAGTCACCCTCGGGCATCTTCTCAAGGCACTGCCAAAGGATCTTCA
>JAGQSI010000411.1 GCA_020439605.1 Acidimicrobiales bacterium
GTGGTCGCCCAAGGTCGCTTCGGCTGCGGCAGAGTCGTAGCCGTCGGGTCGGTATGGCGCGAAGCAGGCCACGACCTCTGCTGGGTCAAGTTGTAACTCTGTCAACGCCAGCCACAGGTCGAAGAGGTCGCGGCCCTTGCGACGTTGGTATAGAGCTCGCAGCTTGGTAGACACCAACTCCGACGCCGTGAAGGTCTGCACGTCAGCCTGGCCGTTCCACCAAGGCGATTCGACAGTGTGTGGTATCTGGATGAGCGGGCGGGCCGGACTGGTCTCGTAGGTGTTGATCTCGACCTTGACTCGCATCGGTGCACCCGAGCTGAACGTACTCCGGTACTGGACCTTTGGGTGCTGGGAGACCTGGGTACGTGCCTCGAGGCCGACTAGGTTGCCTACCTCGCGCAGGGCGTCGAGTACAGGGCCGATCCCGCTGCTGGTCACCCGCACGTAATCGAGATCCTCGCTGTAGCGGCGCGGAGTAGGCAGGTGGAGCTTGTGAAGGCAGGTGCCGCCCCGGAACACCAGCTCGTTGCCGAGCAGCGGATGGTTGGCGATCTCCACGATCAGGCGCGACAGCACGAGGTCTTGCTCGACCTGCTCACGAGTTGGCCAGGGTGCATTCTTTGCCCAGCGTGTGAGGTGTCCTGCTGGAATCACGCTTCAGGCTCCACGTATGAGTTGATGATCAGTCCCCAGTCGGCATCGATAGAACCTCGACGGCCACCGTGGGGGTCGAGCATGGTCGGGGCTGCAGCGGCGGTTTGTCGGCGGAGTTCAGTCACGTCGAGGCCGGTGAACCGATCAAGCATCCAGCCGACCCGTCGCAGCGCTGAGACCGTCGATGACTTGGTGGCAGCCTCAAGAGCGCCGATATCGAGCGTGCCTTCCTCGGCAAGCTCGACCAGAACGGTAGCCACATTGTCGAGCCCGCCTCCGTCGGCGGGCCGGGACGCCAGGTCGAGCACTGTTGCCTCCGGTGTAGACACGACGAGGTAACCCGTCGGGGTGATCAATGGTTGGGTGGGTACTTGGGCGAGCCGCGACCGTGCGTAGAAGCTCAACCGCGTTCGTCCGTTGCGCCGTGCTGCGAGCGGACGCTCAACCATTACTTGGAACACCTGAGGTCTCTGGTGCGCCGCGCCGTGCAACTCGGCGGCCGAGAGTAGACCCACGTAATAGCGGCGATCCAAGTGGCGCATCATCGCATCGACGAAATGGGTGGCTGGCACTGAACCCCACGTCCGGAATTCTGGGGGGATCGGGACGTAGAACCCCCGCGCCGGCGAGAAGATCTGCCCGCGATCCACCAGTCGCTTAAGGCCGGGGTAGACGTGGGCCAGCGGTACCCCCGCGGCCTGAGCTGCATCGCGCGCGGTGAACCAGCTCGTACCCTCCGACAGTAGGTGGTCGGGCAGATCGCGCAACATGGTTTGGGTCACGCACAGAGCCTTGCGCTCTCCCGTCTCAATGTCAAGAGATTAGCTAATATTACGTTAAACATAAGATCAGCCGAAAAGTTGCTTGGCCAGCAAGTCGAGGAGCCAGGCGTCGCTTGCGTGTCCCACGGCTCAGTTAGCCGCTATTGCGTCAGCGCCACCGCCAGGATGGGCAAATCTTGGGAATAAACCAAGCTGAATCAGGTGGTTCCGAGTGGCGCAGTTCACATTGCACTGCCACGCCGT
>JAGQSI010000412.1 GCA_020439605.1 Acidimicrobiales bacterium
CATAACGCCGGATCGCGTTGTGACCTACCAGGAACGCAGCATTAACGCCGATATTGCCTTCAAGACGACCTAGATAATCCTCGAACGTCTCCCAGTTCCAGGGCACGCCCTCTTCGAGCGCAGCCACGGACATGCCTTCCACGCTGGCCATGAACTCACGGGTGTAGGCGGCGTCCTCGGCTCTCAGCGGGGCCAAGGTGAAACCGCAGTTACCGGCGATGATGGTGGTCACCCCGTGAATGTTGGATGGCGAAGCACCCGGGTCCCAGAACAATTGGGCGTCGTAGTGGGTATGGGGATCGATGGCGCCGGGAATGACCAACTTGTCCGTGGCATCGATGACGTTTGTTGCTTCCTCGGAGATCGAACCGGGATCGGCAATGGTCACGATCCGACCTTCTCGAATACCAACATCTGCCAATCGCGGGGCGCTCCCGGTACCGTCCACGACGGTGCCGCCTTTGATCAGATGGTCAAGCATTGGTTCAGCCCTCCGGACGAGTTTCTGACGGACCGTCAGATACTACCGACCTCAGACGGGTTGAGCACCTCTCGGCCTTAGAGACTGTCACAGTGGGTCAGTAGGGTTTGGGTGTCCGTCCCTTCGCACAACGCTGGAACCACCATGACCGATGCCAAGATCATCTACACCCACACAGACGAAGCTCCTGCTCTGGCCACCTATTCGTTCCTGCCGATCGTCGCGGCCTACGGCAAAGCCGCAGGTGTCAACGTCGAGAGCCGAGATATCTCGCTCGCAGGGCGCATACTCGCAGCCTTCGCAGACCTTCTCCCCGAGGACCAACGCCGTCCCGACGCGCTGGGCGAACTTGGTGAATTGGCCACCAAACCAGAGGCAAACATCATCAAGTTGCCCAACGTCAGCGCTTCGATCCCCCAGATGAAAGCTGCGATCGCAGAACTACAAGCAGATGGGTACGCACTCCCGGACTACCCCGAAGACCCCAGCTCAGATGAGCAGCGAGACGCTCTGGCTCGCTACGACCGGGTGAAGGGCAGTGCTGTAAACCCTGTTCTGCGTGAAGGAAACTCGGATCGCAGGGCACCCAGAGCAGTAAAGGAATATGCCCGCAAGCATCCCCATTCAATGGGTGCATGGTCGCCTGACTCGCTTACCCGTGTGGCAACCATGACCGCCGGGGACTTCCGCCACAACGAACTCTCAGCCACCATCGCCGCCGATGACACCTTGAAGATCGAACTCGTGGCCGGAGACGGTTCCGTAACAGTCCTGAAGGAGCAGGTACCTGTACTGGCGGGCGAGGTGGTGGACGCCACGTTCATGAGCAAGACCGCTCTGAAGGCTTTCCTCGCAGAACAGATCGCCGCAGCCAAGACAGAAGACCTGCTGTTTTCGATCCACCTGAAGGCAACCATGATGAAGGTCTCGGACCCGATCATGTTCGGCCACGCAGTCCAAGCGTTCTTCTCCAAGCTCTTCACCGATCATGGCGCAGCCTTGGACAAGGCAGGCGCAGATCCCAACAACGGGATGGCCGCTGTGCTTGCAGCCATTGGGGAGCTTCCAGCGGACGAACGTGCCCCGCTCGAGGCCGCCATTGCCGAGGCCTACGAGACCGGGCCGGCCATTGCGATGGTCGATTCTGACAAAGGAATCACCAACCTTCATGTACCAAGCGACGTGATCGTGGACG
>JAGQSI010000413.1 GCA_020439605.1 Acidimicrobiales bacterium
GGCCACGATCGAAATGGCCGGCGCTGTTGATTCGCTCAACGTGGCAACAGCTATAGCCATTGCACTTCATGGCTTGAACTACCCCAATTACTCAACTGGAGCTTGAAGCACTTCCAAGAATCGCTGCCAGAAAGAACAGCACGAAGACCAACACTCCAAGACCAAGGATGACTGTGGCGATCATCCCGCAAATACGCCCTGCTTGAACGCTGCCACGGTTGGAGTAGGCACCTGGGGACACATCAATTTCTTTGAGCGTCTTGTTGCCCATGGACCACGCAAAGGGACCAAGCACGCCACAGACCACCAGGCTAAGAACACCAAGAACCAGAACTGTGGTTCCCTGAGGATGTTCTATCGGATACCCGTAGCCGCCCTGAGGTGCACCGTAGGGATTAGGTGGGTATCCATAGGGGCTAGAGGGCTGGCCGTAGGGATTGTCGACTGGAGGCGGTGCCCAGCCCGGAGGCTGACTCTCCCAAGTCGGTTGGCCTTGAGGATCGTTCGGCATCGTTGGGTCTGACATATATGTTCCTCGCGGCTAGCTAGGAGAAGTTGGCGTTCTCTTGCCGATTCTACGCAGCCCTGGAACGGCGTTGATGGTCCCAACAACGGTTCCTCCAAACTCGTTGAGCAGGGTGTCCATACCCTCGAGTCGGTCCTCGAGGCGAACCACCGCTGTTGAGAGGACTGGCATTGCTTCATCTATGCCGCTGGTGGTCGTCTTCAACTGCTGCGCCAACGCGTCGATCGATACCTGCAGTACCTCAAGACGTGCACCTACGTCGTGAACCTCATCACGCACCTCACCGAGAGCGCCTTCAAGCAGTTCGGTGAAGCGGTCGAGCGCACTGATCAGTTCAACGAGATGCTCCGGCAACACAGCCACGACATGACGAGCCTTGGCAGCCGTGGCAGGAAGTCGCATTACTTCACCGGTGAGCGAGGCCGACCAGTTCAACATGTCGCTGATTGATGGAATCGTAAGGGCGGGCGGCGCTTCGGGCCTGTCCGAGTTGGTTGGCTTAGCCATGGACTTTCACCTCAACCTTCTAGGTAGGCGTAGTTTTACCCCAAACGTTCGATGATGGTGACGTTTGCTTGGCCACCGCCCTCGCACATGGTTTGAAGCCCATAACGCCCACCGGTCTGTTCTAGGTAGTTGAGCATCGTGGTCATCAGCCTGGCACCGGTAGCGCCGAGAGGGTGACCGAGCGCTATTGCTCCCCCGTTGGGGTTCACCTTGGACATATCGGGATGGAGTTCCTTCTCCCAGGCCAACACCACAGAGGCAAATGCTTCGTTGATCTCTACCGCATCGATGTCATCCATTGTGAGCCCGGTCTTTTCGAGCGCATACTTCGTGGCTGGGATAGGTGCGGTGAGCATGAAGATCGGATCATCGCCACGAACGCTGAGGTGATGAATCCGCGCCCTGGGTGTGAGACCGTGGTCCTTCACCGCTTGTTCTGATGCAATCAGGAGTGAGGCCGACGCGTCGGAGATCTGGCTCGCCACGGCAGCAGTCAACCGACCGCCCTCTACCAAGGTGCGCAGGCTCTTGATCTTCTCGACATTTGGTTCCCGAGGGCCCTCGTCGTGGCTGAGCCCATTGAGCGGCGCGATCTCGGCTTCGAAGCGACCCTCAGCAGTGGCCCGTAAGGCTCGATT
>JAGQSI010000414.1 GCA_020439605.1 Acidimicrobiales bacterium
ACCGTAGTAGCGAGCTAGCGCCACCAACATTGGCCGGTTGCTCTCGCGGATCTGGCCGGGTGCAAGAGGCCGATCGTCATCAATGAGTTCATCTCCGGTCGAGATGGCTCCCACCACAGGGCGACGCCTGACCATTGGCTTTCTGACTCCTACAGATGCCAGAACTCCAAGGTGCATCGGGCGAAGCAATGTGGACTCGTGACATACAACCTCGCCGGGCGCAATGTCGCTTCCGGCCTCTCTGATGTTGGCGCCCACCTCGACTCCGGCCAAAACCTCAACGTGATACGAGTCGGGCGAACCCACCGTCTTCTCCACGATCACCACGCTGTCGGCCCCGGGCGGAATCGGTGCACCGGTCATGATCCGCACCGCTTGGCCTGACCCCATCGCCACTTCGCCAGGATGCCCAGCCAGGACGGTGTCCACCACCTCCAACGTGACCGGGCTCTGGGGGGAAGCAGAAACAACATCGGCGCTGACAACGCCATAGCCATCCATTGCTGAGTTGGCCCACGGGGGTACCGCCTCGGTAGCCACCACATCCTGGGCGAGCACGCACCCCAACGCATCGTCCAATCCGAGCGAAACCGGATCTAGTGGCGAACAATTGTCGACTACGTAGGAGATCGCCTCCGCGAGCGGGACCAGTGCCACCGGGTGCTCAGGATTCGCTCAGACCATGGCGTCGACACAGCCGAGCCAGGAACTGCCCGAACTCCGGACCTATGTCGTCACGTTCCAGAGCCAACTCAACAATGGTCTCCAGATATGCCGGGACAGTGCCTGTGTCGTGGCGGCCACCTTCAAACGTGGCGCCATAAACCGCCTGGTCCGCCAACAACAACGCAATGGCGTCTGTGAGCTGAATCTCGCCTCCCACCCCTGGTTGAACTAGTTCGAGTTTGTCGAAGATCTCAGGAGTGAAGACATAACGCCCCATAACTGCGAGATTGGATGGAGCAACAGCAGGCTCGGGCTTCTCAACAATGTCGAGGATCTGTACAAGACGATCGGTCACTCGCTCAGGCTTGGCACATCCGTACCTCTTGATCTCCTCGGTAGCTACTTCCTGAAGCGCCAGGACTGAACGTCCGTACTGGGCATGGATCTGGATCATGTCTGGCAACAAGGTGGAACCCGCGTTCATGAACTCATCGCCTAGCAGTACCGCGAAAGGATTGTCCCCTACGTGCTTACGCGCCACCGACACGGCATGACCCAGACCAAGGGGCTCGCCCTGGCGCACATAGTGGATGTCTGCGAGCTCCGCGAGATCTACGATCTGTGAGAGTTCACTGGTCTTTCCCGCCTTCTCAAGGTGGTACTCAAGTTCCCACTGGCGGTCGAAATGATCCTCGATCGAGCGCTTGGAACGACCTGTGATGATCAAGATGTCGTCTATGCCAGCCGCCACTGCTTCTTCAACGACATATTGAATCGCCGGCTTGTCCACGACAGGCAGCATCTCTTTGGGCTGAGCCTTGGTAGCTGGCAGGAACCTGGTTCCGAGACCAGCAGCGGGGATTACGGCTTTGCGAACAGCGGGACTAGAAGAGGTCACCTCTGGATTCTCGCGCACAAATGGCCACAGAGGTAGACGCGCTGACTCGCCCCAATTCAACACCAACCCCCTAAACTGGCACTCACGCCCTAGGACTGCTAACG
>JAGQSI010000415.1 GCA_020439605.1 Acidimicrobiales bacterium
AGGTGACGAGCCCACCCTTGGCGTGCAGCACCGCCAAGGACACGATGCCGACCAGCATGAATGCCGAACCGAACATTGTGTAGAGGAAGAACTTGGTGGCCGCGTACTTGCGATCGTCATATCCCCATCCCGCGATGAGGAAGTACATGGGGACCAGCACGATCTCGAACATGACGAAGAACAAGAACAGGTCCATCGCCAAGAACGCACCGAGACACCCTGCCTCTAGCAGCAACAACCAGGCATAGAACGGCTTGTCGTCGTGATGGGGCGGTGCGGCCAACATGGCGATCGGGAACAAGATTCCGGTCAGCACCACCAACCAAAGGGCAATACCGTCAACTCCGAGCTTCCAAGCAATGTTTGGGTCTTGGAGCCAACGAACGTTGTCGATCAGTTGGAATCCACTGTCGTGGGAATCGAACAGGACTGCCACCGCAATGGTGAGCGCACCAGTTACGAGCGAGAACAGCACCGCCATCTGCTTGGCCAGCTCGGGACGACGCTTGGACATCAGCGCCACGGTTGCGGCACCAACTAGAGGCGTGAGCACTACCGCTGATAGCAGCGGGAAGGCGGGGGCCGCCGAGGATGAGGCGAACACGGCGGACATTAGAAGACAGCCTTTGTAAGGAAGAGCCCGACCAGCACTATGGCACCGATGGTGAGCCCGAGAGCGTACTGGCGGACATAACCGGTCTGGAGCTTGCTAGCGGTGGCCGAACCCTTGGCAACTGTTGAAGCAACACCGTTGACTGCCCCATCAATGACCTTCTTGTCATAGAGAGCAACACCTTCAAACAGTTTGCGTCCAGGGCCGCCCATGAAAGCAGCAATAGAGGAATCGAAGTACCAGCCCTTTGCAAGCACAGGCTTTTCGATCTTGGCGATGAGGTCCTCACGCCTACGCAGGTAAACCGCTACCGCCAGTGCGATTCCGATGATTGCGCCGATGGTGGCGCTCAGGGCCAAAGAAACCTTGGCGGTTGTCGGCGAACTCAGATGATGCTCACCGAAGACCACCACTGGTTCCAGCCAGTGTTCAAGAGTCTTGAGTCGGTCCACGATTGGGATGTTGAGGCTTCCACCGACCACAGCGAGTCCAGCGAGCACCACGAGGGGCAGCGTCATTGTCCAAGGTGATTCGTGCGGGTGAATCTCACCGGCAGGTCCAACGCCATGGCCTTCATGGACATTGTTGTCTTCACGCTCCTGAGCCAGCTCCGGAACAGCCTCAGCAATCGGGCGGTCCCACTTCGGGGTACCGAAGAAGACCATGAACACCTGGCGGCTCATGTAGAAGGCGGTGAGAATCGCCGTGGCGAAACCAATGGCCCACAGAGCAGGACTCTTCTCAAAGGCATAGAGAAGGATCTCGTCCTTGGACCAGAACCCGGCGAAGGGCGGAACACCAGCAATGGCCAACCAGCCGATGATGAAAGTGATCGAGGTGATTGGCATCATCTTGCGCAACGCACCCATACGGCGCATGTCCTGCTCGCCGCCCATGCCATGGATCACAGATCCAGAGCCCAAGAACATGAGCGCCTTGAAGAAGGCGTGGGTGATCATGTGGAAGATGGCTGCTACATATGCGCCGGATCCAACAGCTAGGAACATGTAACCAAGCTGGCTGACAGTCGAGTACGCCAGAACTTTC
>JAGQSI010000416.1 GCA_020439605.1 Acidimicrobiales bacterium
GGTTTGGTCTCGCTACCTTCAAGTTGTCCACCGGAAGGTAACCAACCTTATGCAGGTGCTCGCCTTTGGATGTTTGGCAATTGTTTGGGCGGCGTTTCTGGTTCCGCCAATCATGCGCCGGCGCCATGAGGGACGTCCTGCAAGTTCGGTTCATAACTTCCGTCGACAGCTCTCCACCCTTGAGCGCGCAACTCCCGGCACCATGTTGAGCCCCACCCGCGCTCCTATGGCCACCAGGTCTGCCCCCGGTGTTGGTCCTCGTCCCGCTCAGCGTGCAGTACGCACCGGGTCAAGCGCAGTCATCAAGCGTCGCCGTGACGTGTTCAACGTTCTCTTGGGTGCTACTGCAATCAGTTTCATGGTCTTCGTACTTTTTGCTGGCTTGCTCACCTTCTTGTTGTTAGCGGCTACGGCTGGAGCGCTTGGCGCCTACTGCTACGTGTTGGTGCAGATTCGTATGCGCGCTGAAGATGCCGCAGCCAAGGTTCGTGTTCTTCGCCCGCACACTCCTCGTGCAACTACCTTCGCCGTTCGACAGACTGCTAACGGCTAACTATTTCGCGCTTGGGGTAATTGAGAAGAGTTCTGCTGGTGTGCAATCGAGCGCATCACAGATCGATGTCAACGTGGTGAACCGTATTGCTTTCGCCCGATCGTTTTTCAGTATCGACAGGTTGACAACTGTGATCCCGGCAAGCTCTGAGAGCTCGGTCAGCGTCATGGACCGTTCAACAAGAAGCTCGTCTAGGTGACAGTGCACCCGATGCGCAATGTCCTCGGTCATTAGATCGTTGCGTCTAGCTCTTCGCGAAGGGCAACCCCGTGCTGCCAGACTGCCGCAAGTGCAGCAATTCCAAGGCCCACCAGGAGTGGAAGGAAACTGAAACTGAATTGCACCTGGGTAAGGTCAGCCGCTGCTGAGCGTTGAAGTATCAAAGTGGCTGCTGCGCCACTGATGAGCGAATGGGCCATGCCTCCCACTGCAACGAGCGTGCCGAGAGCCCATAGGCGCTTCACGTTGGTCCGAGTGAAGGGATCGCCGCTGGACGCTGAGCGGGTGATCGAGCGCGCAATGCCGAGGCATGCCACTACAACGGCTGGGCCAATCAGATGCCAGAGCGTCCAGATGATACGAATGTCAGACTTTGGTTCAAGGAAGGTGAACCGCGCGACCACTGGAGTGCCAAGATCCATCGGCCGTTGCCCTGTGGCGCGATCTCGGATAGCTCCGGTGTCATCTTCGAAAGTGGCGAAGCGACCTTCGAAGTCAACCGGAAATGCCAATTCCGCATCCACATACGGGTCTGTTGAGCCAGCTAGGTCCAACCCAGGTCGGTCTACCAACACCGAGGCGATGACTATTGCTCCAAGGATGATGCCCACAGTGAGCACGATCTCAAGTGCTTTCAGTATCGACCTGGCCTCGCCCTGTTCGTTGGTCAACCCGGCCTGAGTCTCGGTCATATTCCCACTCCATATCGATAATCGTTGTGTCTAGTGACAAGTAATGAACAATGAATATCGATATGTCAAGCAGAATCTCGGTGACTAGAGATCCTTGACGTGCTGGTCTTCAATCTGCTCGGTTGGCCTAGCGGGATTGGGCAGGCCATGGGCGCAGGAGTTAGCAGGCTTTGATG
>JAGQSI010000417.1 GCA_020439605.1 Acidimicrobiales bacterium
AAGTGGAAGTCCGCCGAAGGCCACTCGAACTGCTCAGCTGAGAAGGTGAGCAACATCTTGATACCGACAAAACCGAGGATGCCCCCGAGGCCGTAGTGCAAGTAACGGAAACGGTCCTGCATGCAACCGAGCAAGAAATAGAGGGCACGCAGACCCAGAATGGCAAAGGCGTTGGAGCTGAACACGATGAACGGTTCACGCGACACACCAAAGATGGCCGGCACAGAGTCCACAGCAAACACCACGTCGGTTGTTTCAACCATCACCAAAACAGCGAACAGCGGTGTAGCGAGGCGTTTGCCGTTGACGTGGGTGAAGAGTTTTTGTCCGTCGAGCTTGTCTGTCGAGGGAACGATCTTTCGCACAATTCCAAGAACGGCGGACTTCTCTGGGTTTACCTCGGTTTCTTCCTGGAAGGCCAACTTGTAAGCGGTGTAGAGAAGGATGATGCCGAACACCGCGAGCGTGACGGTGAACTTCGTGATCAGAGCAGAGCCGGCGAAGATGAAGATGGCACGCAGTACCAACGCTCCGAAGATGCCCCAAAAGAGCACACGGAACTGATACATCTTCGGCACTGCGAAGTAGGTGAAGATAACTGCCCAGACAAATACGTTGTCCACCGACAGGCTCTTTTCGAGCAGGAAGCCCGAAATGTATTCACCTGCGGCTTTGCTACCCACGTCGACGCCGTGAAGCCCATCGGGGCCAACACCTGAGGTCTTGCCGATGTAATAGATGACACCGGTGAACGCGAGCCCGATCGAGATCCAGATAGCGGACTCGATAGCAGCCTCTTTGAAATGGATCTCATGTGGCTTGCGGTGCACCAACAGTAGATCCACCATGAGCAGCACCGTGATGAACGCGAGTAGCGCTCCCCACTCCCACAAATGGATATCGAGGTTGACAAAGTTTGAGGCAGATCCGCCTGCGGCCAAAAGGACGGCAGTCATTAGGGGTTCAGTGCTCCGGCTGATTAGGGAACGGTGGTTTCAACAATGAATCAGCCGGAAGTCTCTCCGTTCCCGATGAGGGAACCAACCGCCCCGGGTGCCGAAGCACCGTGCTGACGTTGCGGCTGCGAGGGATACTCCCTCCCGGTCAGTTGTTGCAGTCTAAGTGGTTCAGGCCGGTTTCAGAAGCCCAGGCGGTCACGGACCGCGGAGAGGACCTCCGAGATCGGCACGCGGACCTGCTCCATCGAATCACGATCACGAATCGTGACCGCTTCGTCCTCCAACGAATCAAAGTCATAGGTGACACACAACGGAGTACCAAGCTCATCTTGGCGGCGATAACGCTTCCCGATGTTTTGGGTCTCGTCGTAGTCACACATGTAGTGGACCTGAAGCTGGGCCAACAGGTCCTGCGCCGGCCCAGTGAGTTCTGGCTTCTTGCTCAACGGCAACACCGCAACCTTGTATGGGGCGAGGCGAGGATGTAGATGAAGTACGAGTCGGGTTTCCCCACGCACTTCTTCTTCGTCATAGGCGGCCATCAAGAACGCCATCATCGTCCTTGTTGCACCAGCAGCAGGCTCGATGACATGGGGGGTGTAGCGCTCGCCGCTAGTTGGGTCGAAGTAGTCAAGCTTCTCCCCGGAGCGAGCGGCATGGGCATTGAGGTCATAGTCG
>JAGQSI010000418.1 GCA_020439605.1 Acidimicrobiales bacterium
GTCCTCGCTTCGGGTTCTGGTTGCTGATCCATGTGCTCGGGCCAACCCCCGCCTTGTGGCCAGCGGTGAACGGGCGGGTGGCATCGGGGTGCTCGACGTCCAGAACGGTTCGCAGCTAGAGGAAATGGCCGCGGACCTGCAGCGTCGCGCTGTTAAGGACTGGTGGCTGAGACCAGCCGCCACTCTCACCCAGACAGACGTCCTCACCCCGAGAGACGTCGCGGCCCTTTCCAATCGCCCTAGTTCTGTGGTGCTTTCCTTTGACCACGCCGACAGCCCCGGAGAGTTCGGCCGCCTGGTTGAGCTGTGGAGCGGTGGCGAAAGCGGCCAAGATCTAGACGTAGCTGTCATTGCTCAGGTCGTGTCCAGAGCCGAGGCCCAGATTGCGGTGAAGGCCGGTGTGGATGGGTTGCTCGCCTCTGGCAGCGAAGCCGGCGGGCGAGTGGGAGAGACCGAGGCTTTCATCTTGTTCCAACAGGTGGTGGAACTCGGCGTACCCGTTTGGGTGCGAGGAGGCATCGGCCTACACACCGCTGCGGCTGTAGTGGCAGGTGGTGGCGCAGGCGTAATGGTGGACACCCAACTCGGGTTGCTGGGCGAGGCGGGCCTGTCCACGGATCTGCGCCGTGCAATCGAAGCCAGCGATGGCAGCGAGAACCGTGTTGTTGGTGGTTACCGTTTCTACACCCGCCCAGACCTTCCAGCCGCCGCCCTGCCAGAGGACACGCCGGCCAGCGAGATCCGCTCCTTCTTGGGTGCCGATCTCAGAACTCAGTTGGTTCCACTCGGACAGGACAGTGGCTTTGCGCTCGGTCTCGCAAAGCGCTTCGCCACGGTTGGCGGCGTGATCCAGGCGCTTCAGGCCTCGATGGACAGCCACCTCAAAGCTGCGCTCGACACCAATCCCATTGCTCCACAAAGTGCGATGGCCGAGGCGCTCGGTACTCGTTACCCGATCGCCCAAGGCCCTATGACCAGAGTGAGCGACCGCGCCGAGTTTGCCAAGGCCGTTGCAGACGGTGGGGCCCTACCGTTCTTGGCGTTGGCCTTGTTGCGGGGCCCCGAGGTGCGTGAGCTGCTGATCGAGACCAAGGAACTGCTCGGCGATCAGCCTTGGGGGGTTGGTGTCCTGGGTTTTGTTCCGGCGGAGCTTCGAGCAGAACAGCTTGAAGTAGTTCACGACATTGCTCCACCGTTTGCGCTCATTGCGGGAGGTCGGCCAAGTCAGGCTTCACCGCTCGAAGCCGCGGGTATCTCCACCTACCTCCATGTCCCATCGCCGGGTCTGCTCGATCGTTTCATCAAGGACGGGGCGAGAAAGTTCATCTTCGAAGGCAGAGAATGCGGCGGCCACGTCGGGCCGAGAAGCAGCTTTGCGCTGTGGGACGCTCAGATAGAACGACTGCTGCAGGTGGAAGATCCTGAGCACCTCCACGTGTTGTTTGCCGGTGGCATCCACGACGAACGCTCCGCTGCGATGGTGTCGGTTGCTTCGGCGACTTTGGCAGCGAAGGGAGCGAAGGTCGGTGTCCTCATGGGCACCAGTTACCACTTCACCGAAGAGGCCGTTGCCGCCGGGGCCATCCAGCCTGCGTTCTAAGATGTTGCTGTCAATTGCGACACCACTGTGTTGTT
>JAGQSI010000041.1 GCA_020439605.1 Acidimicrobiales bacterium
CGAACGGATAGTGCACCTGGGCATAGGGCATTGAGCCAGACTCGAACCAGCAGTCGAGCACCTCGGTGACGCGCCGCATCGTGGATGTACCAGTGGGATCATCAGGGTTGGGGCGGGTGAGTTCATCCACGTCGGGGCGATGAAGGCTTGCGGGCCTTACCCCAAAGTCCTTCTCGATCTCGTCGAGCGAACCGTAGGCGTCCATTCTTGGATAGTCCGGGTTGTCGCTGACCCACACAGGGATTGGCGCCCCCCAAAAGCGGTTACGGCTGATGGACCAGTCGCGCGCTCCAGCGAGCCACTTGCCGAATGCGCCCTGTTGAACGTGACCTGGGATCCAGTTGATCTCGTCGTTGCAGGCCAACAAGCGGTCTGTGAGGTCCGTGACGCGCACATACCAGGACTGCATGGCCCGGTAGATGATCGGAGTATCGGTGCGCCAACAGTGTGGGTAGTTGTGGTCGTAGGTTTCGTGACGGAGTACTCGGCCTTCACCTTTGAGGTGGCGGATCACCTCGGGGTTGGCATCAAAGACGTTGATCCCTTCCCAAGTCGATACCTCGGGTGTGAAACAGCCTTTCTCGTCAACCGGTACTACAAGAGTGATTCCGGCTGCTTCGCAGACACGTTGGTCGTCCTCGCCAAATCCAGGTGCCAGGTGAACCACCCCGGTTCCCTCGCTGGTTTCGATGAAGTCACCAGCGAGAACCCGGAAGCTGTTTTGGTTGTCGGCAAAGAAATCAAACAGTGGGCTATAGGTGCGTTCAACAAGATCTGAACCCGCAAGTGTGGCGATCACTTCGCCTTCGCTCAGCTCTGCGCTGTAGCGCTCGAGCGCTGCCGTAGCAATCACATAGTTGACACCGTCGAGAGCAACTACTGAATACTCAAGATCTGGTCCTACAGCCAGTGCCAGGTTGGATGGCAACGTCCATGGCGTGGTGGTCCATGCAAGGATGCGAAGCGGACCGGGGTCCTGAGGTCTGGCATCGAGATCGAACCCGACCGTGATGGCAGGGTCTTGGCGTGGCCGGGTGGCATCATCGAGACGGATCTCAAAGTTGGACAGCGGGGTTTCTGCTCCCCAGCTATAGGGCATGACTCGGTACGCCTGATAGATGAGGCCTTTGTCCCAGAGTCGTTTAAAGGCCCACATCACACTTTCCATGAACGAGAGGTCCATGGTCTTGTAGTCGTGGTCGAAGTCCACCCAGCGGGCTTGACGCTTAACATAGCGCTCCCACTCAGCGGTGTAGCGAAGAACCGAGGTGCGGCAGTAGTCGTTGAAGTTGGCTATCCCGTACTCCGAGATTGCTTTGTGGCCGTGAATCCCTAGTTCTTGTTCGGCGGCCATCTCAGCGGGAAGGCCATGGCAGTCCCATCCGAAGCGCCGCTCCACCCGATGTCCACGCATGGTTTGGTAGCGAGGCACCACGTCTTTCACGTACCCGGTGAGGAGGTGGCCGTAGTGGGGGAGCCCATTGGCGAATGGTGGGCCGTCGTAGAAGACGTACTCGCTGTCGATCGGACGTTGGTCCACCGAAGCCTCGAAGGTGGCGTCCTTGTCCCACTGTTCAAGGATCTCTCGCTCTAGCGCCGGATAGTCGGCGCGGCTTGGGACCTTCGGGTATGGGGTCGAGTCGTCGCTGCTCACGACATCTGAGCCTACCTACCGACCGACAAATACTCAGCGTCAGAATCTGGCGAACTTGCCGAAGAACCTGATTATTCAACGCTGCTACCAGCAATAGTCTTGGGGTAACGATTGGTAGGCCTAGGAGGTTCGCTGATGTCGCTAGTTGTTGAGGCCGTGAACTTGGTTAAGGCCTATGGAGCTACTCGGGCCCTTGATGGTTTGAACCTTGAGGTCCAACCGGGGCAGGTGCATGGGTTCTTGGGCCCGAATGGGTCAGGTAAATCAACCACCTTGAAGGTCCTTCTAGGATTGGCTAGAAGCGATAGCGGCACGGTGAAGGTCTTTGGGGGAGACCCTTGGGCTGACTCCGTAGAACTTCATAGACGCCTTGCCTATGTTCCAGGTGAGGTTTCGTTGTGGCCAAATCTGAGCGGCGGCGAGATCATCAATTTGATGTGTGCCTTGCGCTCAGGGGTGGACAAGAAACGTCTTGATGACTTGATCGAACGGTTCCATCTCGATGTCACTCGTAAGGCTCGCACCTACTCGAAGGGCAACCGACAAAAGGTTGCTTTGGTGGCGGCGCTGGCGGCGGACGTGGAGCTTCTCTTGCTGGATGAACCAACTGCTGGGCTGGATCCGTTGATGGAATCTGAGTTCAGGTTGTGTATCTCCGAGGCGCGAGAGCGTGGGCAGACCGTTTTGTTGTCTAGCCACATCCTCTCGGAGGTCGAGGCCACCTGTGATCAGGTCACGATTATTCGCGGTGGCAAAGCAGTGGAGTCTGGTCGGCTCAGCGAGCTGAGCCATCTTGGCCAGCACACTCTTAGGGCAGAGTTATTGGGGCCTGCATCAGAGAACATCGCGTCGATGGCAGGAGTTTCTGAGGTTGTCGCCGACGCCAATATGTTGACTTGTAGCTACGAGCCCGGCGCATTAAACGAGTTGCTTCAAGAGGTGGCTCGTATTGGAGTGGTGAGTCTGCAAACCCGGCCGCCGACGCTCGAAGAACTGTTTCTACGCCACTATATGGAACCTGAAAGCGGCGGTCGATGACCAGCCGGGACGCGGGGGCGTTCACCGGCTTTTCGGTTCTCTGGAAAGGCGCTTTGAGGCGCGAGCGCGTACGTCTGGCTGGTTGGGTGAGCGGCTTTGCGGTTATGGCCTGGGCGTCTGGCGATGCAACGGCAAATCTGTACCCAAATGTCAAGAGCTTGATTACTGCCTCCAACACAGTTAACTCCTCTGGCGCTTTGGTAGCTATCTACGGTCGGGTACAGGCACCTGACGCCATTGGTTCAATCGCCATCATGAAGTTGTCTGGGTTTGGATCAGTGGTGGTAGCTCTGGTCTCAGCCATGTTGGCAGTGCGTCACACGCGGGGATTTGAGCAAAGCGCTCAGGGCGAACTTCTCTCGGCCCTGCCTGTTGGACGACTAGCAGTTCTGGGCTCTGCAGCAGCAATGGTTGCGACCTTCAGCGCACTTTTGAGTGTCGCTACCACAGTGGCCATGGTGATAGCGGGAATGGAAGTTCAAGGCTCGGTGGCATTTGGACTCGCGTGGGGTTCCGTGGCGCTGTCGAGTGGGGGAGTTGGCCTGTTCTTAGCTCAGCTCGTGCCCACAGCTAGAGGTGCCAATGGGTTGTGCGCAGCCTTTGCAATGGTCGCCTATCTACTCCGAGCGATAGGCGATGTCTCAGGGCCACCTTGGTGCTGGTTGCGCTGGTTGTCACCTATTGGTTGGGCCCAACAAGTTCGACCCTTTGCCGGCGAACAATGGTGGGTCCTAGCGCTTGGAACCGCGCTGGGACTGGGGTGCTTTGCTATCGCAGCACGATGGACCACAAGACGTGACTTCGGGGCAGCTCTTTGGGTGATTTCGAACGGAAACGATGACGTAGCTGCTCGAATCGGCGGGCCGATGGAGTTGGCATGGAAACTCCACCGAGTTGCTCTAGCGGCCTGGGTAGGTGGCTTTGCTGCCATGGGAGTCTTCGCAGGGGCACTCGCGACGAGTGTCGAAGGATTCATGGGCAGCGACCAAGCTCGCGACTACATGCAACGAATGGGCGGCCAAGGAGCAATGACCGACGCCTATCTGGCAATAGTGCTGAGCTTGGGTGCAGTGGTTAGTTCAGCGTTCGCCATTGCGGTAGTTGGCCGGATGCATGGCGAGGAGTTGCAAGGGCAGGCAGAACTCCTACTCTCTACGCCGCTGTCACGACTGCGGTGGGCAGGTTCTCATAGTGGTGTTGCGTTAGGTGGGTTGAGCGTATTGGTTCTCACTATTGGGGTCTCCACCGGTTTATCCCATGCCATAGTGACCCGAGACTGGAGTCAGCTAACTCGGATAACTGTGAGCTCCGCTGCACAGTTACCCCCGGCGTGGGCTATGGCGTGTCTAGCGATCGCCGGGTTTGGGTTGACTAGACGATTCGCGTCGATGGCTTGGTGGATCTTTGCTTGGGTGATCCTTCTTTCAGAGTTGGGTCCACTGTGGGAGCTTCCGAGGTGGATAGTTCAGCTTTCACCTTTTGCTCACGCACCGCGACTTCCGGGCCCACTGCCCTCCATGACAGCAACAGTTGTGTTGAGCGTTGTGTCGCTCTTGTTGGTCGTGGTTGGATCCTTGGGTTTCTCGAATAGAGACGTTGGTACTGGTTGAAACTGCGAGGTGTGAAGATGGAGAGATGCGCCATCTTCGTTTCGATGTAGCCACTCTGCATGTGGATCACAAGCCTGTCGTTTTGAAGGCGGCCTATCTTCTGGTGGCTCAACAGGACGGTTCGATAGATCTTCAGTGGGAATGTCTTGCCTACGGCTTTGAGAGCGCAGAGATCCCCCGGGGTGGCTATCAGGTCGAGATCGTGACCCTGGACGGGAGAAGTATCTCGGGTCCAGCAGTGTTGGTCCGCTCGCTTGATGGCAACCATGTTCTTAGAGGTGACGGGCCGATTGTTGGGGTTACGGCTGATGAACTGAGCTGAGTCCTGTTCTGATTGGCGTTTCGGGTTATTTGGAGTGCAGACCTTCAGACAACGAGCGATGAGAGCAGAAATGAGGCGACTAGATCGGATTATCTGGGTGATTCGACCGCGGCTTGTGGATTTGGTTCCTGCACGAAGTCGGCCCAACAAGGAACTCAACTCTGGGCCATCGCTTAGGCGGCTGGCGAGGTCCTTGGCCTGTATCAACACCTCGCTCGGATTGCTGATCGCATCAGCCAGAGCTGTTGCTCGCCTAGCCACAGCGGGCCTTCCTTGTTGGCGCAAGCCTGCGAGACCCCGACCGTTGCCGAGACCACTGTCACGGGTGACCTCACGTCCTCAGCGATCTCGCAGCCTCTATCGGATTTGGGCTAGGTGCAGAGCTGGTGGAGCGAGTTGAGATGCTCGAACCTGATCGTTGTCGGCACTGACGCATGGTTGGGGAATATCTTCGTGGGGATCGGCAACTACAACCATGCATCAGAGGGATTCTGATTCGAGGCTGTCCCATTTGCATCCGCGCCCCCATCTAGCTCCGCAAGTCTCGCTGCGGTACCAGTTGTCACGCCATCTATGAGATTCCCTCGGGATTATTCAGCCCACCCACCGCCAAGCCCGGTATTAGCCAACGCGAGGTCGGCCTCGCTATCGATGTCTCGAACTACTCGTCGAGCGGCACCTCCTGCTAGCGGTGTCTCGCCAGTCATGTGTCGTCGTCACTTTAGAGAACCGTGGCGTTGGAGATCGTCTACGGGGTTGGTTTCTCGGTCGCTGCGGGTGGCTGGCATAGGAGTAGTGGACGTCGGTCGGGCGCAACACATTAGGGGGTTGGTTATGATGGGTTGGAGCCAGAGCCATCGATCGATATCTCTGGCTCCAATCACTAGGAACGGGGGGGGGGGTGCTCTCGATGCAGTTAATCCGGCAGCTCGCAGTCGTTCTCGTTTTGGCGGTCTTGGCATCGCTGCCGATGATCGCTCTCAGTCCGGCGGAGCCTGCAGCAGCGGTTCCAACTGGAATGCTTGACACGCTTGCTGGCGCAGGGGCGACGGGTCAGGCAGATGGTGCTGCGGGAACTGCGACGTTTGACTCGTTGACGGATCTGGCAGTGAGCCCTGATGGCGCGTACCTCTATGCGCTGGAGCGGGGGACGTCGGGGCGACCGAACCAGATCAGAAAGATCTCGGCGTCTACGGGAGCAGTGACCACGTTCGCGTCCGGTGGTTTGCTCGATACCCCAACTGACCTTGAGGTCGATCCGAGTGGTGACGTGTGGGTTGCAGTGAAGCGCCCCGATGTGGGTGGACTTGCGCAAGAAGGGATCATCCGTTTTCCAGCGGCTGGTGGTTCACCAACGGTGATGCTTGATGGGATCTGCTGCGACTACTACAACCAGACTGGTTTCGTTGGTGGGGCGTTCGCCATCGACCCTGGTGGTGCGTATCTCTACTACAACTTCCAGAAGAATGATGGGGATGGTAATCGCCTCGGTGAGTTGTTTCGTATCCCCGTTTCGTCACTTCCAGCCAATGCCACCGCAGGGGCGCCGCTGGGTGCGGCCGGCTCGTTCGTTCGGTCGAGCATGTTAGATATGGAGTTCGCCTCTGACGGCAACCTCTATGTGATCTGGGACGAAACAGGCCCTGGCGGAGGTGGCTACCCTCCCCAGATGTACCGCTATAACGGAGGCTTTACCCAGATTGGCGGGAACATGTCGGAGCAGCGTCGTCTGGCGTTCTCACAGACGACCACCTCGGTGTATCTGCCTTGTAACGGGTGTACGTCTGGTCAGAACACGGTGGTCCGTAAGGGAGGTTACGGTACCGGTTCCGCGGATCTGATGGCTGGCGGTGCTTCAGGCTTTTCCGATGGTACGCCCGGCCAGATGAGCACGGTCACAGGCATAGCGGTTTCGCCAGATGGGGCTACGGCATGGTTGGCAGATCAGGGCAACCACCGGATCCGCCGAATCGCTCTTCCCGCGGATCCGAACCTGATCCCTCCATCAGAATCCAACGGACCGAACGTGGCGCTCAACAACGACGAACTAGTTCGCCAGTGCGTGTGTGATCCGATTGATCTAGGCACTGGGAACCTGCACATGCCGGTTCCGTCAATGTCCGTGGCCGGGCGGGGGCCAGGATTGGCGATTGACCTGGGCTACAACTCGTCGAAGGCAGCGGAGGACTCGGCGACGGGGTTCGGGTGGGCATCCACGCTCGACATGACCATCAAGACGGCGATGAACGGCAACGAGAAGACCGTGGTGCAAGAGACGGGTGCGACCGTCGCGTTCGCGAAAGACGGGAGTTCGTGGGTGGCACCGGGTCGTTTCACCGCGACTCTCACCGCCAGCGGAGGTGGGTTCGTGTTCACCCGGAACCACTTCGAGTCGTTCCGGTTCGATAGCCTCGGTCGACTGACGGAGATCTTCGATCAGTACGGCAACTCGACCACGGTCCACTACCCGAACTCGACGTCGACCCAAGCGGACTATCTCGAAGACGAGTCATCTCGGCGCTTGACGTTGACATGGTCTGGCAACCGCCTTGCGACGGTGACCGACCCGCTGACCAGCGGTGAAGGCGGCCCGCGGGTGGCGACGTTCGCCTACGACGGCTCCGGGAACCTGACCACCTACAGGGACATCTCCGGTGGTAACTGGACTTTCGCCTATGACACCGGCCACCGGATGACCAGGACTCGCAAGCCCCGTCACTACCCGTCGGGCCCCTACGTCGAGACCCACTACGACGCGGGCGGACGAGCTGACTGGCAGACCGACGAACTCGGACGCAAGACCACTATCGGCTACGACACCCCCTCGCCCGGTTCCGTGCAGGTCACGCTGCCGACAGCATCTGGCCAGGCATCACGGGTGAACATGTACAAGTACGTGGATGGTCGTCGGGAGGAGGTCACGGTCGGCTACGGCACGGCCGATGCGGTGACGACCGCGATGACCTTCGATCCGGACACCTATGCCTTGAAGTCGGTGAAGGTGGGGTCGAAGCCGGCGACGATCTATACGGATGCCGATGGCGATGGCAACGTCGACTATGTGAAGGATCCGACGAACCGCTACACCCAGTTCACCTACAACGGCTTCGACCAGGTGGTGGATACCCGGGCCGGTGCGTCGAGCGCGACGTCAACTGATGGGGTGGTGACCCACAACGAGTACGATGCCACGACCGGCCGCCTGGAGAAGACGACCAGCGCGCAGAGCAGCAGCAGCGCGGTGGAGACGGTGTTCTCCTACGACGACGCCAACGGCCACCCCGATGATGTGGTCAAGGTGTCGGTCACCGAGAAGGGCACGGTGGTCGACTCACGGGTGAAGGAGTTGTCCTACACGTATGCGTCGGGTACGGGATACCAGACCTCGTTACAGGATCCTGAGGGGAATAGGTCGACCACGACGTACAACACGATCGGCTGGCCTCTGGTGCAGACGACGCCGAAGGGCGTGGCGACCACGTCGATCGTGAACGACTATCAGACGACCTACGCCTATGACCTAGCGAACCGCACGACGACGGTGACTGGCCCCGAGGGCGACAAGACCAAGACGGTGCTCGACGCCAACGCCAACATTGTGTCGTCGGCGACGGGGATCACTGTCTCGAAGCCTGCGGGGGATGTGACCCAGTACGGCTATACCGACGCGGACGAGCTCCAGACCGTCGACCCTCCCGGCACCGGGGTGCGCAGCTACACGTACTGGCCCAGCGGTGAGCGCAAGACCTACACCAACGAGACTGGCGGGGTCTGGACCACCACCTTTGACTCGGCCGGACAGCTGGCCGAGTCAAAGGATCCCAAGAACAACGTCACCGTGTACGACTACGGCTCGGCAGGCGAACTGACGACCGTGCGCCAGCCGGTCACCAGCGCGACCTGCACCGGCACCAAGGTGGGCTGCATCACCTACGGCTACGACGATGCCGGGCGGGTCACCTCGGTCGACTACTCAGCCACGACGACGCCGGACGTGACCTCGATCACCTACGACATGCTCGGGCGGCGCACCCACGCCACCTCCGATGGGGTGACCGAGGACTGGAGCTGGAACGACCTGTCCCAGCTCACCTCCCACACCGACGCCAACGCGAAGACCACCAGCTACACGTGGGACAAGGTCGGCAACCTGAAGACCATCACCTACCCCGGTCATGCGTCGACGCCGATCAGCCGCACGTTCGACAAGGCCGGACGGCTGGCTGCCACCACCGACTTCGCCGGCCGCACGACCACCTTCGGCTACGACGCCGACTCGAACTGGACTGGAACCGTGTTCCCCAACACGTCGAGCGGCACCGCGAACACCGACGTGTACGGCTACGACACCGCGGGCCGGATGACCTCGGCGACGTGGTGGGATGGGACCACCTCGGGTACCAAGCTCGGTTCGGAGACCTACACCCGCGACACCTCCACCAAAGGCATGGTCAAGACCACCACACCGACCGGCTCCGCCGGGACGACCGCCAGGACCAACACTTACGACACCCGCGATCGCCTCTCCACGGCGGGGACCGAGTCCTTCGGCTACGACGCGGCGACGAACCTGGTCGAGACCGGCGACGGGGCGCTCCAGGTATTCGACCCATCCCAGCGGCTGTGCTCGTCGTCGCCATCGGGCACCAGCGGCACCTGCACGACCTCGGCGGCGGATTCGACCGACTACACCTACGACAACCTCGCCAACCGCACCACAGCGATCGACGACGACAACAACCGCCGCACCCACACCTACGACCAGGCCAACCGCCTGGTCGGCGTCGTAGATGACAACATTGGTGTCAACGACCCGACCAGCTCGCTGTCGGACTCGCTTGTGGTCGGTGACTTCGACGGCGACAGCCAGAGCGACGTCCTGTCCTACCGGGCCGGTGGCTCCTCCGACGACATCATGTGGTGGGGCGCGGCACGCAGCGACTTTGGACGTTCTACCAAAGATTTCAACGTAACTGGCTCTTACACGCCGTTATCAGGTGATTTTAACGGTGACGGCTACCACGATATCTTTTGGTATAAGCCCGGCATTGGTGCTGATCCCGTGTGGTTCTGGTTCGGGCGCCACGGGGGTGGCTACAACTCCTACACGAGCACGGTCGATGCCACCGACTACACCCCCTTCGTCGGGAACTTCGATGGCGACACCAACAACGGCCACCCCATCGACGACATCTACTGGTATCGGGACGGTACGGGCGCGGACTTTATCTGGTTCGGTGATACCGGCGCAGCAGAGAACAACCACACCTACGTCCAGGACAACGAGAATGTCTCGGGAACCTACCGGCCGGTGACCGGCGACTTCGACGGCGACGGCAAAGACGAGATCTTCTGGTACGGCCCGGGATCGACCGCGGACTCGGTATGGGACTTCACCTCACGCACCTCCCATACTACTACCTATAAGACCGTCTCTGGTGCCGACTACGTCGTGGACTCCGGAGACTGGGACGGCGACGGCTACGACGACGTGCTATTCAACGACTGGACCACCAACGGCGGCGACACCATCTGGTGGGGACCGGGGCTCAGCTCGTCGAGCTCCAAGAGCGTGTCACTGGCGACAGCGCAGTTCACCGCGTCGAGT
>JAGQSI010000419.1 GCA_020439605.1 Acidimicrobiales bacterium
GGCTTCAGCTCAACAGCTTCACCTGCTGGCAGGTCGATCTTGTCGACATGCTGCATCTTCATTGAGTCATCCTCGGCCATAACGGTCTCATGGATCTCAACCATGCCTGCGATCGAGGCGTCCACGGAAGCTCCGACGAGGGCATCGTCGATGGGGCTTGTGATCTTCATGTAGGCGGCACCAGCGGTGGTCTTCATCGGGCTCTTGCGGGCCCAGGCGTCGCTGACTTCGATCTCGGCGGCTGGAGCCTCCGTTGTCGTTGCAGCGGTGGTTGTGCTCTCGGCCGCAGCGGTGGTTGTGCTCTCGGCCGGCTTGGTCTCCTCGGAGTCCGATCCGCAGCCGACGAGCAAAAGGCCCAGAGCGATGGTTGCGACGGCGGCTGCCTTGGTTGTTGTCTTGATTGACTTGCTCATTGGTTTCCCTCCAGGGGGTTGTAAAGGAGTGGGGATAGTGCTGCTCATCTGTCCGCGAGCAGCAGGCGGAGATCTGAGGCCATCTGGTCTGCGCCAGTTCCGAAGGCCCATTCGACTACGACGTCGCCTTGGTCGTTGATCACGAAGCTCTTGGCCGTGTGGGCAACATCAACGGTTCCGTCGTCGTTCTTCTTGACTTCTGAGGTGATGCCTAGGGCTTTTTCTGCGACTAGGAGTTGCTCGTTGCTCTCTGGCCTCAGTGGGTGGCCGTCTTTGACGAACGAGTTGAGGTAGTCAACCATCACGTCTGCGGTGTCTCGCTCTGGGTCCACGGTGGCGAAAGCAACGTTGACGTTCTTGGCTTCTTCTGCTTCGAGCAGGCCCAGCGCCGAGCGGATGTCGGTGAGAGTGGTGGGGCACACATCGGGGCAGTTTGTGTAGCCGAAGGCGATGAAGAGCAGCTTGTTCTCTGGTGCGATGAAGCTGAATGGTGTGGTGGAACCATCCTCGTTCACCTCGGGAAGCGTGGCGGCCTTGGTGTTGATCGGCTTGTCACGTTGCAGGCCCTGGATTTCGTCTCGGAAATTGGATGTCTTCTCTGTGGTTTTGGGCGTGGACGATTCTGTGTCGTTGCCACAGCCGGTTAGCCAGGTTGTTGCGCCGAGCAGCACAACGATGCCTATAGCTGCTTTCTGGCTCAGTCGGTTAGCTCGAGATGCCATATCGCTTCTCAATCTCTTGTCGTAGTTCGGATTCGGTTAGTTCGCCGAGATGCTTGCCGATGATCTTGCCCTTCTCGTCGACGAACACGGTGGCTGGTAGTCCACTGATGTCGAGTTCGGTTAGCAGGATTGCTTCTTCGTCGTAGAGGAGGGGGTAGGTGACCTTGGATTTGTCTGCGGCTTTGAGGGCCGAGTCGCGGTTGAGGTCATCGGTAACCCCAATGATTTTCACTTGGTCCTGGAGGTCTTGGGCGACTTTGTCGAATGCTGGCATTTCTTTGCGGCAGGGTGCGCACCAGCTGGCCCACATGTTGATCACCAGTGGTTTGGAACCTTGGTTCCAGTCCACGAGTTCTTCGGTTCTGAGGTCTGTGAGTTCTGCGTCGGGTAGGCCTTTGTCCGATGCGCCGTTATTCGATGAACCGTTTGACTTTGATCCACCTCCGCAGGCAGCCAAGGACAGGACCCCAAGGCTTAGGAGGATGCTGACCAGCAGGAC
>JAGQSI010000420.1 GCA_020439605.1 Acidimicrobiales bacterium
CACGATCAGGGCAGTCTGCGCCTTCTGTGAGATCTGCTCACCCCACGAAGGTCCGACGGTATCTACGGTCACCTCGGAGACCTTTGATCCGGTGATCTTGGCCAACTCGTCAGAAACCGCTTGACCTACACGCTCACGCTCTGCCTGCTCGGCCTCTCCAAGTGCCTCAACGCTGTTGCGCATCTTGGATACAGATGTACTGACAAGCTCAGTTTCGTCGTCTTTGGCTTCCTTCAAAACATCCGTAAGTGAATCAATCTCGTTCTGTAGAGCGGTGAGCGCTTCTGGAACGTCTTGTTCAAACGGTCCGTCGATTCCATTGAGTTGAGACCTAACACCACGAAGCGCTTTGGCAGAGTCCCCTTTTGTCTGGGATTCAAGCTTCCTCAGTGCGCTGTCCGCTTTGGCTAACGCTGCAGTGGTTGCTTTCGATGGAGATGCCGTGGCCTCAGCCTCTACCCGCAACATACGAGTAGAGCCGCCACCAGTGCTCTGGGTTACCTCTTGGACCTGCACCTCGTTGTAGCCGAGGTCTCGCACTGCTGCTTCAGCGGCGCCAGGGTCTGCGTTACCTGCGGGGACCTCCCACACGGTTCCACCAGTGAAGTCAATGCCAAGGTTGAGACCGTTGGCAAACAGAGCTACAAAGCCGATGGCGATAACCGCGCCTGAAAGGGCAAACCACAGCTTCCAGCGTTCGACAATGTTGAAGTTGGTCTCGCCGCGATACAGGCGGGAGAACACATTTGATTTGGGAGATTGCGATACTGGACTGCTCACGCCACTACCTCCGGCTCGTTGGTGCTAGTGGACGACTTACCCGTGAAGCCGAAGAAGCGGCTCGTAGTGATCTTTTCCGAACGGCTGAGAAGTGCCACCACTGGTCGGGTGAACATGTACGCCACGATCAGATCCAATACAACCGATATACCCAAGAAGAAGGCAAAGCCTCTAACCGGGCCAACGGTCAGGTACCAAAGAAGGAAGGCACCGATGAATGAGGCCACATCAGCGGTGATGATGGTTCTGATGGCGCTCTGGAAGCCTCGTTCTGTTGAGCTGCGAATACTTCGACCGCTGCGAACTTCGTCTTTGAGTCTCTCGAAGTACACCACGTAGGAGTCCACAGTTGTACCGACGGACACGACGATGCCAATGATTCCGGACAACGTCAGAGCGAGGCCCTGATTGGATGAAAGCCAGTTGACCACGCCGAACATCAAACCGCCCCAAACCGCGAGGCCAGCAACCACAACCAGGCCGAGACCCCTGTAGTAGAGCAACATGTACAGCGCTACTGCAGCGATACCAACGGCGCCCGCGATCAGCCCAGCATGAAGTGAATCTGTACCGAGCGTTGCAGATACCTGCTGGAGAGCTACCTGCTCGAACTCAACTGGCAAAGAGCCGTATCGAAGAACAAGGGCAAGTTCCTTTGCCTCTGCCTGATCGAAATCGCCGCTGATGGTGAAGTTGTCCGCAGCAAGGTCTGGGCCATTGACAGTGGGTGCCGAGAGGACCTGACCGTCCAACACGATTGCGATAGCTCCACGGGAGGTACCGGTCTCGTCTGCGCCTTGTGGAGGACATGTGGCATCTGCGTTATAGCAGGCGTTGAACGCGGCGTTGGCCTC
>JAGQSI010000421.1 GCA_020439605.1 Acidimicrobiales bacterium
CGTCATCGATCGTCGTGAGGCCAACTACCAGTTCTGGAAGGATGAGCACACCCAGGACGAAAAGGAATGGCGTCGCCTCGGCAAGGACATTCGCGACCTGATCGGCCGCGACGTGGACACCGTGTTCGAGCATCCGGGCCGTCAAACCTTTGGTGCTTCGGTGTTCGCTGCTGCTCGTGGCGGCAAGATCGTTACCTGCGCCGCCACCTCCGGCTACATGATCGAATACGACAACCGCCACCTCTGGATGAAGCTCAAGAGCATCGTTAGCTCCCACTTCGCCAACTACAAAGAGGCTTGGGCCGCAAACCAGCTGATCTGTGAAGGCAAGATCCAGCCGTTGCTCAGCCGCACCTACGAACTAGAGCAGACCGGCGAAGCCGCGCTCGCCGTGCACAAGAACCAGATCGAAGGCAAGGCCGGCGTGTTGTGCCTCGCCCCAGAAAAGGGTCTTGGTATCGACGATCCAGAGTTCCGCGAGAAGGTTGGCGAGGACAAGATCACCTTGTTCCAGCGCTTCGACGCCGAAGGCTGATCGATGGGCATCTTGGCCCGCAACCCTCATGAAGAGGGCGAAGAGGAAACCAGCGAGGAATCCGGTGAGCCGGTTGAGCCGGTTGGTGAGATAGACCTTGACGATGGTGTCGTGCTTCGAGCGATCGATCACGTCGCCATCGTGGTCGAGGACCTCGACGATGCAATCTCGGATCATCGTGATCTCTACAACACCTACGTCGAGCACCGCGAGGAGCTTCACGGCGAAGGAGCAGAGATCGCATTCCTCGACATAGGTGGATCTTCGGTAGCGCTGATCGCGCCAACCGATGCCGACTCGCAATATGGGCAGTTCCTGGCCGAAGGAGGCCCGGGGCTGCACCACATCGCATATCGGGTCCGTGACATAGACGCCACCCTCGAAGCCTTGGCTGAAGCTGGCCGAGAACTCATAGATTCCGAGCCGGTGCGTGGACCTAGGTCTTCAAGGGTGGCATTTGTTCACCCGGATAGCGCCTATGGGGTACTTGTACAGCTAGTTGAGCGCTAGGGCCGCCCTAGGTCCCTAGTGGTCCTCAGAGCCCGGCTCTACCAACTCCACGAGCACTCCACCGGCATCTTTGGGGTGAATGAAGTTGACCCGAGATCCAGCGGTTCCACCCTTGGGGACCTCATAGAGGAGACGCACACCGCGCTCGCGAAGAGTGGCGCTCACTTCGTCGATGTTGTCCACCCGGTATGCCATCTGTTGGATCCCCGGGCCGGACTTGGCGAGGAACTTTCCGATTGGTGAATCTTCCTTGAGCGGAGCGAGAAGCTGGATGCAACTCCCCGAGTCCCCTACAGCGAGCATTGCTTCGCGTACGCCCTGCTCCTCGTTGACTTCTTCGTGAACGCTCCTGAGATCGAATTTTTCGGCATAGAACTTCAGTGCTTCGTCAAGATCGGGCACCGCGATGCCTACGTGGTCAATGTGAGTGAACATGTCCATAGTCTGGCGCGTCGAGTCTCCGCTTGTTGTAGCCGGGGCTGGGAGCGATAGCGTCGCACGACGTGTCTATGACCGCCGCGGACTCCGCTGCTGTAATCGCCGACCTGCGTCGGACCCGTCGCCGTCAACGAGTGG
>JAGQSI010000422.1 GCA_020439605.1 Acidimicrobiales bacterium
GCACATTGCATAACAACAATTGTTCAGTGCTCCTAACACGTGGTACGGTCCGCTCTGAGAACTCCTCTTGACGAGGTGTATTGCTTGAGTCGGCGTCGTCGACGCAACGCCATGAAGGGGCTGCCCCGTGGGTAAGAGCCGTCGATCAAAAATCCCGGTCGTGTCAACCCGAGCAGGATTGGATACCCGGGTGGTTGGCGGCCTTCGACTGGCGTCAGCGACAGCAACGCTCGCGGCGATAGTGGGGATCGGGCATATCTTTGATCATGGGCCGTCGCCGCTTTCGGTGACGGTAGCGGTCGGGTGCTCGGTTGTGGCCGGGCTTCTTGCATTTGGTGAGTTGGCCTATGGAGGTCGGGCTGCACGTGCCGAGGAACGTCGCATTCGTTCGGAGATATTGGAACGCCAGTATTCGGCGGCATCCGACACACGTCAGCTACGAGAGCAGTATCCGCCGGGTCGGGTCATGCAGATGATGACAGGCGGTGCAGAGCGGGTTACAGATTTCCGTCTGGTGTATCTCGGCTCCACCATCGCCGCCATGGTGATTCCCGTTGTAGTGCTCGTCTACATCGGTATCTTCATTGACCCACTGGTCGGATTTGTTGTGCTGGCGCTGGTGCCGGTTATTCCGTTGGCCGTTGGCGGGTTCATGCGGGCCTTTCGAAAGACATCGGCCAACTCTCGAAAGCAACGCGGCGATCTGACCGTGCGCTACCTCGATGCCATCCGCAACCTCGTCACCATCCGACTACTTGGGGCTGGGGAACGAATCACCGATGAGCTGCGAGTAGCAGGGGAAAAGAACCGCGGAGCAATCATGAAGCTGCTCGCCGGTAACCAACTGGTCATCATCGTGATGGACGGGATCTTCTCGCTGGTTCTCATCTGCGTGACGATCTGGCTCACTGCATCACGAGGCAACCATCTCAGTGAGGGCGATGTGGTTGTCATCGCCTTGTCCATGGTGCTTCTTCTCGAGCCGCTCCAACAGGTGGCCGGCTTCTTCTACATCGGCATGGGTGGGATCGCCTCACAAAAGGAGATCCGCGGCTTCTACGAACAGGTGCCGTTGACCGCTAGCAGCGCAACTACCTCCACCTCGGCTGTTGCTGAACCCACCAGCACCCACATCGGCATCAACAACGACCCGTCAACCTTCGCAGCCACCACCGACCAGGCTGCGATCAGATTGAGTGATGTCAGCTTAGACTATGGCCGAGGCCTTGTTCTCAACCGGCTGGACCTCACTGTCCCTGCCGGCGACAGAGTCGCGATCACCGGAGCTTCGGGGGAAGGTAAGTCCACACTGATCGGGTTGCTGAGAGGCTCGATCCCACCTCAGGGCGGAACCCTGAAGGTCGGGGGTCACGATCTCAGCGAGCTGACCGCCGAGCAGGTTCGGACACTCAGCGCTTCGGTGAGCCAATCCACCTGGATGTTCACCGGGACGATTGCAGACAACCTGTGTCTCGCATGCGCGAACGCCACCGATGAGGACATGTGGCGGGCGCTGCGTCTAGCCCATGTGGCCGATGAGGTCGAGCGAATGCCACTGGGTCTGACCTCCCATCTCGGAGAAGGTGCCGGCTTGATATCAGGAGGTCAGG
>JAGQSI010000423.1 GCA_020439605.1 Acidimicrobiales bacterium
AAGGCCTCAATGGTTCACAGTGGCCGTGAAAGCACCCGACACAACTCGTCGCACAAGCCAAGCGCCGAGACGCCAACCATGCCTAGGTCCTCTAATGAAACAGCGCTGTCTCGCAGTGCCACCAAGGCGGCCGTGCGTTGTTCTGGCATCAGATCCAACAGGCCGATCAGCTCATCAAAATGCCAGCGGTGCAAAACAGCGCACTGGAATCGAGCCAACTCGCGCGTTCGCCGTTGGGACATCCCAACCAGCTTCTTTCCACCAACGGTCACCTCACCGGGCCCCAGCCCACCGAAACACACCAACTTGGACCATTCGGTTCCAATCATCGGGCCAAGGTTGAGCTCGGCGTCACTTATGCCCAGAGCACCAAGAACCTGAACCCAGGCCTCACCCAGCCAGTCGAAAGACCTCGTGAGGTCATCAACCCAGCGAGGGTCGTCTCGAGCGATGACCACATCTATCCAGGTCATGGATCCATCCACCAGCACCGCCCCTCCCCCACTTCGGCGCTTGACGACCTCTATCCCACTGGCTCGCAGCGCGTCTGGGTCAACCACCTCTCGTGACTGTGAACTTCCCAGAACCAATGCGGGATTGGCAGCTTCCAATAGCCAAATCGATCCAGCATCCTCCGCAGAGATCTCACGCGAATGAAGTTCACCTGCTGGTCCAATCAGGCGTTGGGTGGTCCAGGTCACTGTCTGGTCAACTCAATGCTGTCGACGCTTCGTTCTGCCAGCCGCTCGGAGAATGGCTCCACTCCGATCCCGGGCCCGTCAGGAATCACCACCCGCCCATATGTATCGGTAACTATCGGCACAGTCAGGTCTACATCCACATAGTCCAGCGATGGCCCAAGGTCGGTGGGGAGTTCCATCAATTCCTGCGCGGCGAGCGCCAGTGCGCCACTTCGGCCGATTCCGCTCTCAACCATTCCACCCACAAAGCACTTCCACCCCAATGAGCTCGCGGCACCAACCAGTTCGACACTCGGAGCGAGACCGCCACAACGGCTTGGCTTCACGTTCAGTACAGATCCCGCTCCAAGCTCTTCGCCAACCCTCAGGTCATCGAGACCAGCGATGGACTCATCGAGAGCTACTGGACATCCAAGCATCTTCGCGAACTGCGCCGAACCAATCATGTCCCTCGATCGGGCGGGTTGTTCTACGTAGGTCAGATTGTGGCGGGCTACAGACCTGATGGCATCAGCATCGGCAGTTCCGTTGAAGTCAACGGCCACTGAAAGATCCGGCCAGGTTGCCCGCACCGCACCAACTGCTGCGAGGTCTTCTGCCGTGGGGCCAATCTTAAGCTTGATCGCGCTCACTTTTGCCTCAAGCTTCTCCGCAACCTCACCCACTAGGTCATCTACGCGATCACGTCGCCCTACTACGGCACAGCGCTCCACTGCGGATCGCGGGGTACCGAACCCGCCGAGTTCAGCCAGCGCATCTCGCATGGAAACACCGAGGCGTCTCAAGTTCGCGTCGTCCACGGCAGAAGTGAGCCCGGCCACGGCCATGGGATGGCCGACCACCTTGGCATCGCGTCCTGAGAGCAAAGCTGGGACCAGGTAATCGCGAAGAACCAACCAGGCC
>JAGQSI010000424.1 GCA_020439605.1 Acidimicrobiales bacterium
CTCTGAAGGCAGAAAACTCTCCAAGAAGCTGCGCAACTACCCGGACCCAGAAGAGGTCATGGAGACCATCGGCTCCGATGCCTTGCGTTGGTACCTGATGAGTTCACCCATTCTTCGCGGCGGCGATCTCAAGATCGCAGCGGATGGCTCCGGTATTGCCGACGTCGTCCGTTTGGTACTCAACCCGATCTGGAACGCATTCCACTTCTTTGCGCTATACGCCAACGCGGATTCCTACAAGGCCAAGTTCAGGACTGACGCTAAGGGCGAGCTTGATCGCTACATACTCGCCAAAACCAGCGAACTTGTAGACGCCATGACCGCTGCTTTGGACTGTTATGACCTTGCCGGAGCATGTAACCAGGTCACCTCATATCTTGATGCGTTGAACAACTGGTACATCCGCCGTTCACGCGAACGGTTCTGGGCTCCAGGTGCAGGCGAACAAGCCACCGACGACAAACGCGACGCGTTCGACACCCTCTACACGGTTCTCGTCACGGTATCTCAGGTAGTGGCCCCGTTGCTGCCCATGTTGAGCGAGCGCATCTACACAGACCTGACCGGTGAAAGGTCTGTTCACCTCACCGACTGGCCAGAGCCTGATCTGTTGCCCGCAGACCCAGATTTGGTTCGTGCCATGGATGAGGTTCGAGCCGTTTGTTCAACTGCGCTCGGTCTGCGTGAAGAACGCAAACTTCGTAGCCGTCTACCGCTGCCGTCTCTGGCCGTGGCTGGAGAGCGAGCCGAAGCGCTTAAGCCCTTCGCCCATCTCATTGCCAACGAGTTGAACGTGAAGTCTGTGGAGTTTGTCTCGGACCGTACACAGTTTGGAACCGAAGTGGTCAAACCAAACCCGAGGGATCTGGGACCACGCCTCGGCAAAGACGTACAGTCGGTGATCAAAGCCGCGAAAAGCGGCGACTGGTCCCGTGTTGATGAAACCACTGTTGTCGTTGGTGGACACGAGCTTCACTCCGGCGAGTACGAACTTGTTCTGGAGACTGCCGAGGACGTGGCCGCTAGCGCTGTTCGCTATGTAGACCCAGAAGGCCACAGCATCGATACCGCTTTGGTCACAGCACTCGACACCAACGTCACTGCTGAGCTGCACGCCGAAGGAGTTACCCGAGATCTGGTTCGCGCTGTACAAGCAGCACGCAAAGACGCTGGGTTGGACGTGACAGACAGGATTTCTTTGGAGCTGTCATTGCCAGCTGCGCAACGTTGCATGGTCGAAGCAAATCAGGCTCATCTGGCCGAGAGCGTTCTCGCCACCTCAATCTCCTACGTGGACGAGAACCGAGCCACATCACTTCGCCTTGACGACACCGACGTCACCTTCTCCCTCTCCAAAGCCTAGGAGAGCGCCAACACGCAGGCCGGGGGCCGGCGGCCAGTGTCACGTCAAACACCTTAGAGCCACGTCATTGAGGGTGGTGACTTCGACGTGGTCGAGTTCAACTTTGGACAGGCCTGCTTCTACGCCTCTTTGCCTATCAACTGTGGACGGGGTCACGACACCGCCTTAGGGGAATATCGCTAAAACGCGCCGCAGCCGCAACCCCGGATGGAGTAGCGGCAGCGGTTGGATCACTGTGC
>JAGQSI010000425.1 GCA_020439605.1 Acidimicrobiales bacterium
TCCACTAGGCCTTGGAGAACACAACCGGGTTGGCCGTGGCTACACCAGTTCCACCACCGAGGAAGATCTGAGAAGCCGGCACATTCACACCATCCATTGTGATGGTGAAGGTGGCTGACTCTGATCCACCGAGGTCAAAGCCAACTCCCGTCTTGCCGTCTCCGGCGGGGATGGTGACAGTGGCTTCGGTCTTGAAGGCATCATCCTTTTCGTCAGCGTCTTCATAGTCGTCGGTGGCCTTCTGGCGAACCTGATCCGCGGCAACCGTGACCTCAACCGGCTTCGTGTTGTTGGAACGGATGTGCCAGCCCCAGAAGTCGGTCCAGATGTAGACACCGGGGGCAGAAGCAACCCTGGCCTGAACGTCCGCGGCCTTCTCACCAACATTGTCGCTAACCGGCCCCTGCCAGTTCTTCACGACCTCGGCCGGCTCCTCGGTGCCGTCCGGCTTGGTGGTTTGGGTCTGGGTGTTGTTGTCGTCCTTGGGGCGAGTCAAGATGATCACGAGAACGATCACTACCGCTGCAGCGATAATGGCGTAAACAACGGTCAGGTCTCTGCCGCCGCTGGACCTTTCCTCGTCCCAGTCGTCCTCCCAGCCATCGTCCGAAGTGGTACTGGGCGCGTTGCCCTTGGGAGCCTTTGCGTTGGCAGGCTCTAGAGGTTCGTCATCAAAGTCACTCACGTTTGTGAATGCTAGACGATCCACCCCTTGCACTTCGCTGACGGAGCCATCCAATGAGTGGTCGTTCAAGAGCTACCCAACTAGCTGCGGCCGCAATGATTGAACCGAGAGCCGCCCAACTCACCAAAGCCAGTAGCGAGGGAGAGCCGACCAGCCACTCGATCGGGGCCAGTTTCTCGAGCAAGGTCAGATGCCAGAGGTAGATGCCATAGGAGATGGTTCCAAGTGCCCACAGCGGCCAACTTCGAAGGAGCCGACCTGTGTTGGTCTGGCTCGTCAGTCCGAACACACCAGCGCCTACAACCGCCATGCCAATGATCCCGAAGAGGATCTGTCTGGCCAATTCTTGGAACACGGTCGGCTCATTGAAGCCCTCTGGGTAGCCGATCGCCACCAGAGCCCAATAGCAGGCGAAGCCCAAGACGGCGGCGACCAGCGGCCGCTCGGAAAACAGCCATTGGACCGGGCGCGGTGTGAAGCCTCGGGTCCTGCTCACCACTTCGATCAGCGCAAGGCCCATTCCAAGAGCAAAGAGATCTGTGTTTGCCGCCAAGGTCGCGTAACCAATCGAGTGACCTCCATCCCTGAGCCACCATCTGACTCCCACACCGCTCAGATACAACACGATCAACGATGCTGCATGGATCTCGATCTTGTTGGCGCTCTGCGCTCCAACGCGCCTCACCAAGTGGGCCCACAATGGCAGGAACAGGTAGAAGCTCACCTCCGTGGCGAGGCTCCATGACTGCACAAGGCCCCCAAGCGCAGTGTCGCCCCAATAGATGTGGGTGAGTGTGTAGATACGAACCGTCGCCCACCAGTTGCCGAGGTCGAGGCCAAGGATCATTGTGCTGAGAATCAGTGCCAGCCAGTACGCCGGATAGATACGAATCATTCTTCTGGCCAGGTACGCACG
>JAGQSI010000426.1 GCA_020439605.1 Acidimicrobiales bacterium
TAGCGGTGGAGGCATTCGCCCATGACGACGAGAGACTTGCTTGGGCCTCAGCCACGGTATCGGTGGTGATGGCGGGCGGATCAGCGCTTCTGTACCGATACCTACGCCCATGACCACACCCGCTGACCCAGCATCTGGGACCGGCTCTGGCTCGGATTCCATGCTCGTTGGCAATATACGCCGACTCTTCCCCGGCTACTTCGCCATGGTTATGGCGACCGGAATCATTGCGATCGGCGCTGCTCAACAAGAGATCACATGGCTAGGTGAAATCCTGTTTGTTATTGCCGCAGTCGCCTACGTAGTGCTCGCGCTGCTGCTCGGCGCTCGCGTGCTAATTGCTAGACCGGCCTTCGTGGCGGATCTGACCACCCATGCCAAAGGCTTCGCATTCTTGACCACGGTTGCAGCAACCAACGTGTTGGCTAGCGCTGCAGGCGTTATTCACGGTTGGTGGGATCTGGCCTATGTCATGTGGTGGGCGAGCATCGGGTTGTGGGCGTTGCTCGCATACAGCACGCTCTTCGCTGTCGTGCTCAAGGGGCCAAAACCGGGGCTTGGGTCGGGCATCAACGGAACTTGGTTCTTGCTCACGGTTTCCATCGAATCGATAGTGGCCTTGGGTGCACTGCTGATCCCCAAGCACAACAGCGACCTGATGGCATTCGGGTTGATAGCTGGGTTCTTAGTGGGTGTCGTGCTCTATCTAATCGTGATGACCATGGTGTTTCTGCGGTGGACATTCCATGAGCTGGATCCGAAAGAAGCCGACCCGCCGGCATGGATCGCTGCGGGTGCATTGGCCATAACCGTGTTGGCAGGCTCGAATCTTCTTCGTGCTCGCTTAGAAGTGACACGGATAGAACACCTGGCCATCTTCTTGGAAGGCTTTGTGATTCTGGCTTGGGCCACATCCACCTTCTGGTTCCCTCTAATGATCGCTATTGGTGTGTGGCGCCACGTGATCAACAGGGTTCCGCTTCGCTATCACCCTTCGTATTGGGCGATGGTCTTCCCGCTTGGCATGTACGGAGCGTCGAGCTTCAGGATGCTCGACGCCATCGGGCTTGATCACATGGCCTGGCTGCCCAAGCTAACCCTCGTCGTTGCACTAGTCGCATGGAGCACGCTGATCATCGGCCTTGGGTATCAGGGTGCCACCGCCAAGCAACGCAGAGCTATTTGACTATCAGAAATACAAGATCGAGCGGAGCTTCAACAACCACCACATGGGTCTTTCGGTGGCCCTTTTCGAGTTGGTAGCTCGCATCGGTGACGACAGTGACCGATGGGTCCCACTCAACATCTGGTGGAGGGTCTGTAACCACCACCAGACGTGTTGTGCCTGGCGGGGGAGCAGCTTCCATGTCCCTCGGGTACTTACCGGTAAGGGTGGTTGTGGCAAAGACGTTGTAACCACTGCGTTCGAGTTGCAGAGCCAACGTTGATTGGATCCATCCCCCGTAACCGGAGCGGGCCTGCAACAGGACCGTGTTGCCATCGATGGTCTTCTCTATTGCAGGACGCATCTGAGCTGCCACCTGAGCCGTGGTGAGTTCACGATCGGGAGTCTTCATTCCGACTACAGCTAGAGCCG
>JAGQSI010000427.1 GCA_020439605.1 Acidimicrobiales bacterium
GAGAACTCGTAGCGCTCTCAACCGCTGGTGTGTTTGACGAAGCAACCCTTCTCTCGCTCTCCGCGGCCCGAGGCGATGCGATCCTCGAGGCGGTCGCATCGTCGGGAGGAGACCCCGGCACGATGGCCGCGGTTGAGCTCACGAGAGAACAAGCAGAACAACGACTCGCCCAATGGCCAGATGTGGTGCTCGCCAACCACAACGGTCCTCGCCAGGCAGTGATCTCCGGGCCGACCGCTTCTGTTCAAGCAGCGGCAGCAGCGTTGGAAGCAGACGGAACCAAGGTGAAACTGCTTGCGGTGGCATGCGCCTTTCACAGTCCGGTGATTTCCAAGGCAGCCGAGTTACTAGCCGACGAGCTCGCAGCGCTGGAGTTGGGTGCACCGGAGTTTCCGGTGTGGTCCAACGTCACCGCTTCGCCCTATCCGTCTGACGATGGCTCAGCGATTGGCCCACTGCTATCAGAACAGGTCACCAGCGGCGTTCGCTTCGTGGACCAGATCGAGTCGATGTACGAGGCTGGTGTGCGGGTCTTTGTCGAGGCCGGTCCGGGCCGAGTGCTTACCCAGCAGGTTGGCAAGATTCTCGGCGATCGTCCCCATGCCATGGTCGCAACAGATGTTGCTGGCGAACATGGCGTGACTCGCCTGCTCATGGCGCTCGCTGAGCTGGCAACCCTTGGAGTGCCGGTGAACCCCGACGCGCTCTTCGAAGGGCGCACCGTTCATGTCGAGGCCGCCTCGCTGCCAGTTCCTGCGCCCGGTTGGCAGATCGATGGCGCCTTCATTCGCACCGCCAATGGTTCCGTGCTGCCCAACAGCTTGCAGCCGGCCAACACGCTTCCTCATCTAGATCTCGGAGGGTTCGCCCAAATGTCCAACGGTTCGGGCGACGCCAGCAGCGTCGTACTTGAGTATCTCCGCAGTGTCCGTGAGCTCGTAGCGGCAGAACGAGACGTGATGCTCGGCTACCTCGGTGCCAATGTGTCGTCGGGACCCCTGCCCTCGCCAGTGATAGACCTCGCTCCGATCGGGTCCTCCAGTGCTGTGGCTGGCTCCAGTTCTGGCTCGGGCTCTGGCGCGTCCTCCTCGCAGTCGTTGAGCCCAGCAACAGGCGGCGCCGGTGTCGAAACGCCAGCAAGTGCCGACAAGCCGGCACTGAGCGGCGCAGAGTTGATGAAGGCCGTTCAGAACATCGTGTCGGAACGTACCGGCTACCCCATTGAGATGCTGGACCCGGATCTGGACCTCGAAGCCGATCTCAGCATTGACTCCATCAAGCGCATCGAGATCGTTGGGGAGTTGGCCGAGCGTGTCGGACTCGGCGGGTTGGACGAGTCGTCTGTGGATGAGGACCTCGTGGAGGAACTCGCCAGCCATAAGACCCTGCGGGGCATCGTGGATTGGATCGAGTCCACAGCAGAATCTGAGGTGGCCTCTGGCGCTTCAACGTCGTCCAAGGATCCGTCGCCAACATCGAGCCCAAGCTCTGGTGACACAGCCCAGATCCCGCTTCCTCCAACCCGTCGTTACGAGGTGATCACCGAACTGCTCGGACCCACGGTTCCGCTCGGAGACCTAGATGGCGTGGCCA
>JAGQSI010000428.1 GCA_020439605.1 Acidimicrobiales bacterium
GAAGCCGGAACTCATGGCCAAAGAACGAGACAAATTCGTCTCCGGATGTGAGGCCACAGGCTACGGCCACCTCGGCACTCCACTTTTCGACAACATCGAAGGCTTCGCCAACTACGCATTCAACAAGAGTCACAGCTTTGGCTACGGGGTAGTCACCTTCCAGACCGCCTATCTCAAGGCCCACTATCCAGTCGAGTATCTCGCAGCGTTGCTAACCAGCGTGAAGGGTTCGCTGGACAAGGCAGCGGTCTATCTCTCGGAGTGTCGCACCATGGGCATCTCTGTTCTGACCCCGGATGTGAACTTCTCGAGCTCGGACTTCGTGGCTGCTCGCCTTGAGGACGGATCAGAGGTCATTCCGTTTGGGTTGTCCGCGGTTAGAAACGTCGGTGAGGCACTCGTGGCCAAACTGGTGGCAGAGCGCGAAGAGAACGGTCCCTTCAGCGATTTCTATGACTTCTGTGAGCGGGTTGACATCTCGGTTCTCAACAAGAAGACCTTGGAGTCCTTGATCAAGGCCGGCGGCTTCGACTCCTGTAATCATCCACGTCGGGGTCTTCTCGCTGTTTATGAGCAAATTGTGGATGCAACGGTTGCTCGCCGTAAGGAACGCGACCAGGGCGTCATCAGCTTGTTCGACTTCGACGGTGGGGGAGCAGATGACTCTGCTTCTCCGGCGTTCAATGAGCGGGTGCAGATCCCCGATCTCCACTTCGAGAAGAAGGAGAAGCTGGCCTTCGAGAAGGAGATGCTGGGGCTGTATGTGAGCGACCATCCGCTCATGGGCGCTGAGGCAGCTTTGAAACGCAAGACAGATGGCACCATCACAGAGGTGGCAGAGGCCGAAGATGGGTCTATGCGAGTCGTTGGTGGGGTGGTTTCAGGATTGCAGAGGAAATGGACCAAGAAGGGAGACCTCATGGCGGTGTTCACCCTTGAGGATCTTCAGAGTTCCATGGAGGTCATGGTTTTCCCGAAATCCATGGCGGAGATTGGTCACATGCTCGCCGACGACGCCGTGCTGATCATCAAGGCCAGGGTGGATAAGCGTGACGACACTCCGAAGCTGATCGCTATGGGTGTCGAGGTGTTCGAGGGGATCACAGATGGAGCGCCGCCGCTGTTTCTCAAGGTATCTCCACACAAGGTAGATGCACGTCTCGTCGATGAACTCAAGGCTGTTCTGGTGCGCTTCCCCGGCGAGGCAAGGGTCATCTTGCATCTTGGAGAGCAGAAACTACGACTCTCCGAAGAGTTCTGTGTGGACACAGGCGGTGGTTTGATCGGAGAACTTCGGGTCCTGCTCGGCGTTGGAGCAATCATCTAGGCGCTCAGGTTCTTGTCGGTTCACCCGGTCTGCTACCTTCGCATGTTCCGGGGCCATTAGCTCAGTTGGCTAGAGCGCCTGCATGACGCGCAGGAGGTCGGGGGTTCGATTCCCTCATGGCCCACTCCGGAAAATAGCCTCTGACCTGCGAAAATGGCACAGAGCCCGAGCGGTTCAGACCACCGAGATCGTGTCTCCCGGGACTATTCCTTGTCTATGGGGCGGCTTAGGGGACCACG